>QJWD01000289.1 GCA_003235465.1 Nitrospirota bacterium
CTTGTAATTTCGGCGCTGGTTCCCAACAAGCGGGTCGAATTAGCGGTTGAAGCCTGCAATGAATTGGGTTATCCTCTGATCGTTGTTGGCGAGGGCCCAATGGCCGGAGAACTCAAGCGGCGGGCCAATCCCTCCATCCGGTTCACCGGCTGGCTTCCTGATGAAGAAATCCGGTCCCTTTATGCCCGCTGCCGGGCCTTCCTGTTCACCGGGGAGGACGACTTCGGCATCACTCCCCTGGAAGCCCACGCCATGGGCCGCCCGGTGATTGCCCTGGGCCTGGGCGGTGCGCTGGAATCCGTCGTGCCCGACCGGGAATCCTGGAAAAGCGACACCGGAATCCCCGCCAGTTTAACCGATCACCCCACGGGAGTTTTCTTTCACGAGGCCACGGCCCGGGCCCTGGTGAACGCCATACGGCACTTTGAAATCATCGAACACCGGTTCGATCCGTGCGAGATCAGAAGCCACGCACAGCCCTTCGGCACCCGGCTGTTTCAGGATCGCATCCGGCAATGCATTGAACAGCAAACTCAACGATGCTGAAAAAACACGGACAACTATTTCTATCCTCGCTGTTCCTGTTCGACAGCCTCGCCATCGTCCTGTCCTGGCTCGGGGCCTACCACCTTCGTTTTCACTGGGATATCATCCCGCTGTTTCATCCGGTGCCGCCGTTTTCGCTTTACCTGTGGGCGCTTGTTCCCATCTGGGCGGTGTTCATGGTCAACATCAAGCTCATGGGCCTGCACCAGCCGCTTCGCGGCCGCCCCGGTTCGAGCAAAACCCTGGCCATCGTCAAGGTGGCTTCGGTGTCCGTGCTGATGCTCACCGCCATGACCTTCTTCTACCGAGGTGAGAGTTTCTCCCGCATCGTCACCGTCTACTTCTGGGCCATCGTCATCGTGGCGATGATGCTGTCGCACAGCCTTGTGGGCGCGCTGCTCAAGTTTCTCAGACGGCGCGGCCTGCCCCTGCAGCGGGTGCTGGTGGTTGGGGCGGGGGAACTTGGGCAAAGGGTGGTCAACGCCATTCACCTGCACCCGGAAATCGGTTTCTTCGTCGTCGGTTTCCTGACCGGCCGGCCGGAAAACATAGGCACCTGGCCCGGCGGCAAGCCCGTACTCGGCCAGTGCCACGAGGTCAACCGGGTGATTCGCGAGAATAATATCGATCAGTTGTTCATCGCCCTGCCGCTCAACGACCACGACAGGCTTGAGCAGGTGCTCTCCCGCGTCAACGAGGAAACGGTGACGGTGAAAGTGGTTCCGGACCTGCTCCGCCACATGAACCTGAACGCCGGCGTCGAGGATCTCGACGGCCTGCCCATCGTCAACCTGAGGGAGACGCCGCTCTACGGCTGGAACAGCGTTCTCAAGCGGGGCACCGATATCGTCATCGGCTCCTTCGCCCTGTCCGTGCTGTCGCCGCTGATGGCGCTCATCGCGCTTCTCGTCCGCTGGGAAAGCCCAGGGCCTGTGTTATTCCGCCAGGAGCGCGTGGGGCTGGACGGCAAGACCTTCAGCATCATCAAGTTCCGCTCCATGGTGGAGGACGCCGAAGTGCGCACCGGGCCGGTGTGGGCGCGCGAGCAGGACCCACGGCGAACCCGCGTCGGCGCGTTTTTGCGGCGCACCAGCCTGGACGAGTTGCCGCAGCTCGTCAATGTCCTTAGAGGCGACATGAGCCTGGTGGGGCCGAGGCCCGAGCGCCCGGTGTTCATCGAGGAGTTCAAGCGCTCGGTGCCGCAGTATGTGCTGCGCATGAAAGTGAAGGCGGGCCTGACGGGCTGGGCCCAGGTCAACGGCTGGCGCGGCAACACCTCGCTCAAGGAGCGCATCGCCTGCGATATCTACTACATTCAGAACTGGTCCCTCGGGCTCGACCTGAAAATTTTATTGATGACCCTGTTCAGGGGGATATTCAACCGGCATGCCTATTGAGCCGAAGGCGGTGGTGGTGGTGCCGGCGCGCTACCAGTCCACACGCCTTCCCGGCAAGCCGCTCCTGGATATTGGCGGCCGTCCGATGATCGAATGGGTGGTCCGGCGGGCCGAGCAGGCCGGTGTGGGGGAGGTGATCGTGGCCACCGACGACGAGCGCATCGCGAGCGCGGTTGCGGGTTTCGGCGGCCGCGCGGTGATGACCTCGAAGGAACACGCTTCCGGCACCGACCGTCTGGCGGAAGTCGCCGCCAGCCTCGATTGCGACGTGGTGGTCAACGTGCAGGGCGACGAACCCCTGGTGAAGAGCGAGCATATACGCATGCTCGTCAGGCCGTTTGCCGAGGAAGGCTGTGCGCCGGTGGTCACGCTCATGACGCCGATAAGCGATTCGGCGGAAATGTTCGACGCCAACGTCACCAAGGTCGTCACCGATCAGGCGGGGCGGGCGCTTTATTTTTCTAAGGCGCCGATCCCGTACGACCGCGTGGCCTGGGCCGGCGGCAAACAGGCGGGCCAGCCGGTTAACGGCGCGTACAAGCATCTCGGGATCTATGCGTATTCGCGCGAGTTTTTGCTGAGCATCCCGGCGCTCCCCGTCTCCAGGCTGGAAGCCATCGAGAAATTGGAGCAGCTCAGGTTCCTGGAGAACGGCCACAGCGTCCGGGTGCTCGAAACCGGGCACGATTCCATCGGCGTGGACAGCCAGGCCGATCTCGACCGGGTCCGGCGGCGGGTCCGGGAGGCGGGCATGGGCGACATTTAAAGTTGATCTGAATCAGCTTAAGCGGTCATGAATGGCGCGTGAAAAATATCTGCATCAGCTTTAGCGTTCAGGAACGGTGCTTGAAAAATTATCTGTATCAGCTTAAGCGGTCATGAACGGCGCTTGAAAATGATCTGAATAAGGAACGAGCCTTGAAAAAGACAAATCGTGCGGGAAAAGTCAAATACATCTTCGTCACCGGAGGCGTGCTGTCGTCGCTTGGCAAGGGCATCGCGGCGTCCTCCATCGGCAGCCTGCTCGAGTGCACCGGGCTCAAGGTCACGATGCTCAAGCTCGATCCCTACATCAACGTGGACCCGGGCACCATGAACCCGATTCAGCACGGCGAGGTGTACGTCACCGACGACGGCGCCGAGACCGACCTCGACCTCGGCCACTACGAGCGCTTCACCC
>QJWD01000221.1 GCA_003235465.1 Nitrospirota bacterium
ATGGCCGTCGCCCAGGCCCAGCACATCGTCTACGAGATCACCAAGAAGCTGCGCGAGAAGAAGGTGAACGTGCGGTTCGGCATTCATCCCGTGGCGGGGCGCATGCCGGGGCACATGAACGTTCTCCTGGCGGAGGCGCGCGTGCCCTACGACATCGTCTACGAGATGGACGAAATCAACGACGATTTTCCGGATATCGACGTGTCCATCGTCATCGGCGCCAACGACATCGTCAACCCCTCGGCGCAGACCGACCCCTACAGCCCCATCGCCGGCATGCCGGTGCTCGAGTGCTGGAAGGGCAACACCACCATCGTGCTGAAACGCAGCATGGCGACGGGCTACGCGGGCGTGCAGAACCCGCTATTCTTCAAGGAAAACACGCGCATGCTCTTCGGCGACGCCGCCAAGAGCCTGAACGAGGTGTACAAGGACCTTTGATCCCGTTAGGCACCCTCACGCGTCCCTTAAGGCGGGCCACCCGTAACCCGGGTGGCCCGTTGTTTTTTCCGGCCCGCCGCTCGCTTCCGCCTGCGCCACAGGTAGCCGGATGGTGTATCATGCCTGGGCCATGAAATCCCGCAACAACATTTTCGCCGGCATGTTCCTCCTCGGGCTGACCGGCGTCCTGATCGGCGTGGTTCTTGAAAGCTTCGCCGCCAGCCTCGTCGCCGGCTTCCTTGGCGCCACCGTCGGCGGCTTCGTCGGCTGGATCGGCGGCAGGCGCTACCTGTTCATCATTTGTTTCGGCGTGCTCATCGGCGCGGCCCTCGGCCACCTGAGCGGCGACCGGGACATCCTCATCATCGCCGCCGGAACGGGCGGCGCCATCGCCGGGTTCTTCGGCGCGCAGATCGAACTGTTTCTCGGAAAATAAATTTTTGCCAGCGTAAAGGGTTCTGCTTGCGGCACCATTTGGGTTACACGAAGACCCGTGCGATTCATCGCAGTGAAAATTTTTCCTGGCGAGAAGGGCTCCGCGTGCGCCACCGTCTGGGTTACGCGAGGACCCGTTCGATTTATCGCAGTGAAAAATTTGCCGCGAAGCGGGTGCGGCCTCAGCGGCGTTTTGCCGGGTACAGGTGGGCGACTTCCGGGCCGTAGCCGTTGAAGGGCAGGGTGAGGCGCACCTGGCCGGTGCCGATCATCTTTTCCCGCGCCTGCGACCAGCGCGGGTGCGGCACCTTCGGGTCGACGTTGGCTGTGAAATCGTATTCCAGCGGGTCCACCGTGTTCCAGAAGGTGGCGGGCTCCCGGTTCAGGAGTTCGATTTTCACCACCGACTTGATGCTCTTGTAACCGTACTTCCAGGGCACCACCAGGCGAATCGGCGCGCCGTGCTGCGGCGGCAGCGGGTGGCCATAAATCCCCACCGCCAGAAACGCGAGTTCGTTCATGGCTTCCTTCATCGTCAGGCCCTCGGTGTATGGCCAGGGTTCCCAGAACGCCAGCTGCCCGAACGCCTGAAACGGCCGGTGGAAGGTGGTCATGCGAACGTGGCTGGCGGCGGAAAGGGGCTCCACGAGGTTGAGGAGGGCGCGGAGCGGAAAGCCCGTCCACGGCACCGCCATCGCCCACGCCTCGACGCAGCGGTGGCGGTACAGCCTCTCCTCCACCGGCAGGGCCTTAAGCAGGTCGTCGATGTCGAAGATGCGCGGTTTTCCCACCAGGCCGGACACCTCCACCGACCAGGGCCGCCGGACGAGCCGCCGGGCCAGGGTCTTCACGTCTTCCTTCTCGCCGCTGAATTCGTAAAAATTGTTGTAGCCCGCCGCCACCGCCTCGTCGGTCACATCGCGGTCGAGGGTGAAGGCCGGGTTCTGCCGGGCGGGATGGATTTTCTTTTCGATCTCGCTCGGCGGCGGCTCGCCGCCCGTGGGCCCGGTGCAGCCGCTGACGAGGCCCGCCGTCGCCGCCGAGGCGACGAGGGTGCCGGCGAGAAAGCGCCTGCGGGAAAGAAAGGCCCACTCGGGGGTGGCCTCGCTCTCGCTGATCTCCCACGGTTTCGAAATTTTTATGTGAGCCATGCGATGAGCTTTCCGGCGAACGTTGTTTGGTGGTTGATCAGGGGCGTCAATGGTTTCGAAATCTTTATATGCGACATTGCGATGGTCATTCCGGCGGGTCCAGCCAGTCGTCAATGCATTTCAGGTAATCCGCCGATCCGCTTGCGATGGGAAGCGCGATCACCTCGGGCACGTCGTAGCTGTGGTGTGCCTTCACCCAGGCCGCGAGCTTTTCGAAGCGGTCGGCGCGGGTTTTGGCCACCAGCTGCACTTCCTCGTCCTCGCATAATTTCCCGTCCCAGAAGTAGGTGGAGCGGATGCCGGGAATGGCGTTCACGCAAAACGCCAGCCGTTCCTCCACCAGCCCGCGGCTTATGCGCGCCGCCTCGTCGGCGGAACCTGTGGTGATCAATACGACGATGTGATGGCTCATCCCTGTTCTCCCGTCAGCCGATGTATTTTATGAGTATAAACCCGAGAATCAGCAGGACAAAGAAAGCGATAGTGAGCAGGTTGAAATATTTTTCGATGAAGACCTTGATCGACGGGCCGAAGCGGTGGAGCAGGTAGGCAACGAGAAAGAAGCGCGCCGAACGGCTGACCAGGGAAGCGGCGACGAAGATGGTGAAGTTGATCTCGAACGCCCCGGCGGCGATGGTGAACACCTTGTAGGGCAGCGGCGTGAACCCCGCCGCGCCCACCGCCCAGGCCTGGTACTGGTCGAACAGCTCGCCGACCTTCTGGAACTTGTCCTGCAAATGATACAGCTCGACGATGCGGTGGCCGACGGCGTCCATGAACTTGAGGCCGATCAGGTAGCCGAACATGCCGCCCAGCACCGACGCCACCGAGCAGACCGCGGCATAGCGGAACCACAGGGCCGGGGCGGCGAGCGTCATGGCGATGAGCAGGACATCCGGCGGAATGGGAAAAAAGGATGACTCGGCGAAGGACAGGATGAACAGCGCCGGCAGGGCGTAAGGGGTGGCGGACCAGTGCAGCACCCAGTCGTACATGCGTCGAATGATTTTCATAGATGGCCAGGATAGAGGGTGGGAGAAAGTGAGTTCATGGATCGGGCTAAAGCAGGTTCGCCGGGTCCACATCGAGTGAC
>QJWD01000318.1 GCA_003235465.1 Nitrospirota bacterium
GCCGGCGACGCCGAGAAGGCGGTTCGGGCAGGGGCGCGTTTCATCGTCGCGCCCACGCTGAATGAAGACGTCGCCCGCTTTTGCCGCGAGCGTTCCATCGCCTATTTTCCCGGCGCCCTCACGCCCACTGAAATCGAACGCGCCTGGGAAGCGGGCGCGGCGGTGGTCAAAGTGTTTCCTGCCTCCGCGATCGGGCCGGGTTACTTTTCCACGGTCAAGGGGCCGCTCAATGATGTTCGGCTGATGGCGGTTGGCGGCGTGAACCGCGACAACGTCCACGAGTACCTTGGCGCGGGCGCTTCGGCGGTGGCGCTAGGCGGCTCGATTCTCACTGATAAGAGAATGAAAAATAAAGAGTTCGAAGCAGTTCGGTATGACGTGGAGCGTTTTTTGTTGGCAGTGAAAAATTTTTCCACTAAGATAACCGCATGAGGCAACGTAACGCTCGATTTTAGAATATATTCGGGGGGAGGCGCATGGCTTTTGATTTCATGAAAAACTTCATGATGTTCGAGGACGAGGAAAAATTCGCCGAGCTGTGCGAAGCCATCGAAGCCGCCATTCGTGAAGTGGAAGGCGCCGACGGCAAGATGGCGGAAATCGAAGTCATGCAGGCGCTCGACTACGTCGGCTTCAACCTGTTCAGGGACGACTGGGAAGAATACAAGAAGATGGACCTGTCCCGCGAAGTGAGCATCAACCAGCCGGACCCCAACCGGGGCCGCCGCCTCATCAACTGACCGGCCCCTCTCCAGGCGGCCCGCAATCTCCGCCGTGGTTTTTGCAGAGGCCCGGCAGCCTGCCCGTGCGTTTTATCCAGCAATGGGCCGCCCCTCTCTGGCACCCGTGAATCTCAGCCGCCGTTCTTGGAAATTCCCTCCAGTTCGTCGATGCGTTCCATCAGGTGATGAACCTTCTGGTCCAGCGTCGTGATGTGGCGGTCGATCTCGTCGATCTCCTTTTTTTCCTTCGTCAGGTAGATCGACTTGCACTTGTCCAGGTGGTTGCCGATGTGTTCGATCATGTCGTGAATCGCCATGCTCTCCGCCGACAGATCGCTCGCCGTTTCCATGATCTCGATCTCGCGGTCCGTCGCCGCCTCGTCCGCCAGGATCTTCTTGCGTGCCTTCACCGCGCTCCGGTAATACGTGATGATGAAACCGGAAACAACCAGAACGACGAGGCCCACGGTGGCGAGATCGACCAGCAGCATGAAGTAGTTGCCGAAGAAGCGGCCGGTGTGAATTTCCGTGATCAGCTTGACGAGGTCCATGCGCTTCTCGGCCTGCCCGGATGCCGGGATGTTCCCCTCGCGCCAGCTTTTCCCGCCGTCTTGGGAAATGAACAGGCCGGCGGTGCTGCCGGCGAGGAGGCCCTTGCCGGTCTTAGCCAGCCGGGTGATGCGGCCGTGGCTTTCGGGCAGGGGTTTGGCGGCTCGCCAGGTGTCGCCGCCGTCGGTGGTAGTGAAGAGGCCGTCGGCGCTCGCGAGGGTGAGGTGGCTGATGTCGCCCGATGAAGCGAAGAGGGCGCTCGCGTCCTCCACCTCGTCGTGCGGGTCCTTGATCCAGCTCTGGCCGCGGTTGAACGATTTGTACAGCCCGCTGGCGCTCGCCGCGTAGAGAAACTCCGGCTCTGCTCTCAGCGACAAGAGTGCGCTTAACGGGGGCAGGGCGTGGCTCCAGACAGCCTGCCAGCTTCGCCCGCCATCCTCGCTGCGCAGGGTTCCGCTTTCGAGCAGCAGGTAGAGGGTTTTTCCCGGCTCGCTGGCCGAAAGCACCACATCCCGCGCCGCTTCCCCGCTCTCGGGTTTGAACGCGCGCGTCCAGGATTCGCCCGCGTCGTCGGAGGTGAACAGGCCGCCTTCGGTGGCCACGTAAATGTTGTCGCCGTCGTTGGGGTGAAGGGCGATGGCGTTCACCGCGCCGCCCGCGAGGCCGCTCGCCTGGTCGAACCAGTCGGCGAAGGTCTCGCCGCCGTCGTCGCTTCTAAACAGGCCCCGCGGCGTGCCCGCGTACACCATGCGCGGGTTCGTTCTGTCCACGGCGAGGGCGCGGATGTCCTGGCTGAACAGCCCCTGTTTGACCTCGCTCCAGCTTGCCCCCTCGTCGACGCTTCTGTACAGGCCGCTCGCGGTTCCCGCGAACAGCGCGCCCGAGGGCGAGGCGGCGAGGGCCTGAATGGCGGCTTCATCGCCCGCGACACGGAAATATTTTTCCGGCAGGAAGCGGCCGCTCACCGTCACCCCGTTCATGCCGAGGGATTCGTAATGCATGAGCAGCACGCCGGTAACCGCAAGAATCAGGAAGAAGACAGCCGAGATCAGGCCGATGTACTGGTGCAGTTTTCTCGCCGTCTTGAATTGCCGTATGTTCAAGAGAGTTCCTTTTTCTGGCTGGGGGCGAAACCTGCGCGGCCGAGTTTTTCAAATTCGTCGAGCAATTTGTTCTCCACGTGTTCGACGTGGGCGAAGAGCTCGTGCACCTTCTCGTCGATCTCCTTGAGGTGCTGCGAAAGCTCCTTGAGATCCTGATCGCGGGTGTCCTTGAGGAAGATCTCGCAGCGCTTGGCGTGATGCGAGATGTGCTCCACCAGGTCGTGCACGGCGGTGATGTTCTCCTGCAACTGCGAGGTTTCCTCTTTCAGGTGCTGCTGCTCGACCTCCGGCTTGATGCCGAAGGTGTAGATGAGCGCGCCAACGTAGGCGAGAACGAGGACGCCCTGGCCGATGAAGGTTTCCCAGGTCGGGTAGATGCCCATCCAAGATATCGTGGGGATGAACTCGGCCGGGGTCATCGAGAGTTGCTCGCCCATCTGCAATTCGTGCAGCCCCTTGCCCATGAACATGAAGGCCATGTAGTAGAGGAACACGCTGGTGAAGGCGAAGAACCATTTGATGGGAATGCGCAGGCCCGCCTGGTTGACAAGGTAGTACACGACCGCGAGAAGTAGGCTGCCGGCGAGAAAGCCGGGCAGGATGCCCGCCGAGCTGTCGCCGGCGTAAAGGTAGAGCGCCTTGTAGAACAGCACCGTCTCGAAACCCTCGCGGTAGACCGAGAAGAACGCCACGGCGGCGAGGGCGAAGGCGCTGCCGGTGGTGACCGCG
>QJWD01000210.1 GCA_003235465.1 Nitrospirota bacterium
ATTTTTCAGGAAATTCTCACGAACGTCGCGCGCCACGCCAATGCGCGCGGCATTCATGCTACACTGAATGAGGAGGAAGAGTGGGTGACGCTCCGCGTCGCCGACGACGGGTGCGGCATCGCCCCGGAAAGAATCAGCCATCCCGAATCGCTTGGCCTCCTCGGCATGCGGGAGCGGGCTTCGGCGTGGGGCGGCCAGGTCGCCATCGAAGGCGACCCCGGCAAGGGGACCACCGTCACCATTCGCCTGAAAAAGGAAACGCATGAGCACATCGGCCAACACTGAAACGCAGATAAAGCTCCTCATCGCCGACGATCACCCGCTGTTCCGGCGCGGCCTGAAAAACGCCCTGTCGGATATCCGGAATATTTCCGTCAGCGCCGAGGTGGACAACGGCGACGCCCTGTTCGAGGCGCTGGACGAGCACCCCGTAAACGTGGTGGTGCTGGACATATCCATGCCCGGCCGGGGCGGCCTGGAAATCCTCAAGCAACTGGGCGACCGCTGGCCGAAGCTGCCAGTGCTGGTGCTCAGCGTGCACCCGGAGGAGCAATACGCCGAGCGCTTTCTGCGCGCGGGCGCGGCGGGCTACCTGAACAAGGAGAGCGCCGCCGATCAACTGGTGGAAGCCATTCGCAAGGTAGCCGCGGGCGGAAAATACGCGAGCGCCGGCATCGTGGAAAAACTCGCCTTCGGCGCGCCGGGGGGAAAGCGCGCGGCGCACGAAACCCTCTCCGACCGCGAGTTCCAGGTCTTCAGCCTGATCGCCAGCGGCCACGGCCTAACCGAGATCGGCGAGAACCTGTGCTTGAGCGTCAAAACCGTCGGCACCTACCGCGCGCGCATCCTGGAAAAGCTGCACGTCAAAAACAACGCCGAGCTCATCCATTACGCCATCCTGAACAATCTCATCTGACCGCCTTCCTCAACGCCGCTTCCTGAAGTAAGAATCTTCCTAGCCGCCAATGGCGCTTCACCTGCCCTAAAAAGGGTTTTCGTCTGATACCGTCCGCGCCTCCCCTGTCCTACAATTCCTGCAAAACTCATCGGCGTATGCCGCCCAGGTTTCAACAGGAAACGCAGACCATGAAATTCGCACGTTCGGACAAAACCCTGAAAGCCCTGGCCGCCTTGGCCCTTGCCTTCCTCACGGCAGGCGACGCGCTCGCCGGAGGCATGGCCCTGGCGATAGACGGCTCGCACCCCAGCGGCGAGCGCATCCAGGTGGCCGAGGGCGCGGGCTTCGAGGTCAAAAACGTCCTCGCTCACCAGGTTGCCAACGTTCGCGTGCTGGCCGTGGGAAGCGGAAAAAACCTGGCCCACGTGCGAGTGCTGGGCCCCGGCCAGTCGCTGAGCTTCGCGTTCAGCCGGGCGGGCGCCTACGCCCTGTGCTACGCGGCAGACAAGACGGGACAAGGCAGGGACACCTGCCTCGAGATCGATGTCATAAAACGCATGCCGGCCTGAAGCACCATGCGGGCCGCATTATCACCTTGGGCAAGGAAGTTAACGAGCACTTAACATCGCACTCTCTTAAGGAAAGGAGAAAGACCATGAAGAAGATTGTCATCACCGCGGCTCTCGCAAGCCTGCTGGCTGCGCCTGCATTCGCCGGCACCATCACCGAGGGCCAGCAGGCTTCCTGCAAGGACGCCAACGCCATCACCATCGAAGTCGCGGCCATCGCCAGCACCAGCAACGACAAATACGGCTACACCTCGAACGACCGCGGCACCGCCAACCTGGTGGTCTGGAAGTCGTCGAACTTCACCACCGTTCCGCTCACCCTTGGGCCGAACGACAGCAACGCCACCGTGACCAGCACCGACCACGGCCTGACGGGCATCGGCCCGCGCGGCAGCATGGGCCAGAGCAAAGTGACCCTCACCCGGCAGCCGGAATTCAGCCGTGGCGACTCCATCGGCGACATCAGCGGTGAAGTGCGCATCACCAACGTGGGCACGAACCCGGTGACGGTGACCTGCCAGTAAGAATGAGACCCTAAGGGATTTTACGCGAATGGAATCCCTTACCCTAGGGGAGGCGGCTGGCCTGGTGGCTGGCCGCCTCTTTTATTTTGGGCCGCCGCCAATAAACGCGGGCAGGAAGGTTCACCCCGTCCGCCGCCTGTGCTAGAATGCAGGCATGAATGAAACGGTTTATCAGAAGGATTGATCGACCCCATGCCCCCGGCCGCCGGCAGTAAAAAAATCAAACTCCTCATCGCCGACGATCACCCCCTGTTCCGGCGCGGCCTGAAAAACGCCATCTCCGAAACGCCGGACATCGTGGTGGAAGCCGAGGTTGAAAACGCCGACAACCTGCTCGACATCGTCGCCAAAAAAGATTTCAGCCTCGTCGTGCTCGATATCACCATGCCGGGGAAGAATTCCATCGAAGTGGTGAAGGAACTGCACCGGGACCACCCCCGCCTGCCCGTTCTCATATTGAGCGTGCATCCGGAAGAGCAGTACGCTGTGCGCTTCATCAAGGCGGGGGCGGCAGGCTACCTGACGAAGGAGAGCGCGGCGGACAAACTGGTGGAAGCCATCCGCAAGGTGGCCTCGGGCGGCAAGTACGCCAGCGCCGAAACCGTGGAGAAGCTCGCCTTCGAAACCACGCGGACCGACAAGCTGCCGCACGAGCTCCTTTCAGACCGGGAGTTCGAGGTGTTCTGCCGCATCGCCAAAGGCCAGTCGCTCACCGACATCGGCAAGGACCTTACCCTCAGCGTGAAAACCATCAGCACCCACCGCACGCGCATCCTGGAAAAAATGAACATGACGAAAAACGCGGAGCTGATCCACTACGCCATCGACCACCAATTGCTCTAGACGCCGGCCTCCCCCTCGCCGTACCCGCCAAGGGCCTTGAACGCCAAAAGGTTCATCAAGCCGCGATAGATGGGGTCCATGAACAGCGCCGCCTCGGGCAAACCAGGGTCGAACGAGCCGATCAATTCAAACGCCCCCGGCTGCCGCGCCTTGGCAAACACCAGCCGCCGCCGAAGCGCCGCAGCCTCGCCGCCTGTCTCCCGCCGTTCCCACAGCAACACCTCCCGCATGGCTCCCCCCTCTTCCAAGCCGGTTTATATTTATAT
>QJWD01000413.1 GCA_003235465.1 Nitrospirota bacterium
CCACCACGGTCTTGCCGACGCCGGTTTCGCCGATGAGCACCGGGTTGTTCTTCTTGCGCCGGGAGAGAATCTGGATGATGCGGTTGATTTCGGTTTCGCGGCCGATGACCGGGTCGAGCTTGCCCTTGCGCGCGAGGTCGGTCAAGTCTGTCGTGTACTGGTCGAGGGCGCTGAACTTGCCCTCGGCGTCCTTCTCGTCGATGGTGCGGCCGGCGCGCAGCGAATCGAGCTCCTGCCGGATTTTTTTATAACTCACCCCGGCGTCGTGCAGGATGGACGACATCTCGCCCACGCGGGAATCGAGCATGGCGAGCAGCACCGCGCCGACGCCGATGAATTTGTCGCCCAGCTTTTGCGATTCCTCGAAGGCGATGTCGAACAGGGCCTCCGTTTCCGCGGCAACCTGGACCTGCTGCACCCGGCCGCTTTTCGATTTCGGCGCGTCCTTCTGCTTTTCGAACAGGCGGCTGACCAGGTCGCTGGCGAGGGAGGTGTTCTCCGGGTAGGCGGATTCGAAGAGCTGAACCACCATCGATTCCTCCTGCTCGATCAGCCCGATGAGAATAAAATCCGGCGTCAGCAAATCCTGATGCAGGTTGATCATTTCCATGGAGCCGATGTTGAGGGCCTCGATCACCTTGTTAGTCAACTGGCGGATGTATTTTTGCAGCATGGTTCCTCGTTGGGTTGTTCAGGCGGCCCCGGCGGCCAAGGTTTCCAGGTGCGCGAGCACCGAATCGGCAAGCGCTTCGTGGTTGTAGCCGCCTTCGAGCATGGAAATCAGCCTGCCCTGGCACAGCTCGCCCGCCGCCTTCTTGATGAGCGCCGTCATGCGGGCGAACCCCTCTGTGCTGACGTTCATGTTGGCCAGCGGGTCGTCCTCGTGGGCGTCGAACCCCGCCGAGATCAGGATCAGCTCGGGCTTGAACCGGTACATCTCCGGCAGCAGGCGGTTCTCGACCAGGTCGAGGTAGACGCCGTCGCCGGAAAAGGCGTCGAGGGGGAAGTTGAGATTTGCCCCGAGGCCGTCGCCCACGCCGGTTTCGCCACTTGCGCCGGTGCCGGGGTAGAACGGGTACTGGTGCGTGCTCGCGTAATAGATGGACCCGTCGGAATAAAACGCGTGCTGCGTGCCGTTGCCGTGGTGCACGTCCCAGTCGAAAATGAAGGTGCGTGAGAGGCCCCGTTTCACCTGCGCGTAACGCGCGGCGATGGCGATGTTGTTGAACAGGCAGAACCCCATCGCCCGGTTCTTTTCCGCGTGGTGCCCGGGCGGCCTGACCGCCAGGAACGCGTTGGTCAACTTGCCGTCCACCACCAGGTCGACGGCCTTGAGGCCCGCGCCCGCGGCGAGCACCGCCGCCTCGTACGAGCCTTCGCTGATCACCGTGTCGGCGTCGAGCGAGGTGATGCCCTCGGCGCAGCTGCGCTTCACGTCCCGAATGTAGGCCCGGTCGTGGATAAGGGCGATCTCGTCTTCGGTGGCGGGCCGGGGTGCAACCGGGTTCAGCTTTTTGAGCATGCCGGAGGTTTCCAGCCGGTGCTCGATGGCTTGCAGACGGCCGGTGTTCTCCGGGTGCGAGCCAGTATCGTGCTCAAGGAATTTGGAATGGGAAATATAGCCGGTGCGTTTCATGCCATCCCCTCCGCGTTGGTGATGAGGAGCCGATGGATTATACTGCTCGTGAGCGTTATTTTTCCCTACAACATATCATGGAAATGAATGCCCTCAGCGAAAAACTGGAACGCGTAAGGCGAAAGGCTCTCGATCTCGGCTTTGAGGGTTTTGGCGTGGCGCGCGCCACGCCCGGCCTGTGGCGGGAGCGTTACCGGGATTGGCTCAAGAAAGAATTCCACGGCGAGATGGCTTACATGGGCCGAAACCCTGAAAAACGGGGCGATCCGGGGGAGGTGCTGGCGGGGGCGAAAAGCGTGATCGCGCTCAGCATGAATTACCTCACGTGCGAAAAAGACCTCAGCTACCTGGACGACCGGGCCACAGGCGACGTGTCGCTCTACGCCCTCAATAAGGACTATCACGACATCATCCTGCCGGCCCTGAAGGAGCTGGAGATGGCCCTCGAGAGCGAATTCCCCGGTGCAAGCACCCGGGCCTACGTCGACACCGGGCCGGTGCTGGAAAAGCCCCTGGCCGGGCAGGCGGGCATCGGCTGGCTGGGCAAGCACACCAACCTCGTGACCGAACACGCGGGCTCGTGGTATTTTCTCGCGGAAATCCTGATCGATGTCCCGCTTCCCGAATCGATGCCGGCTACGGACCGCTGCGGCACCTGCCAGGCCTGCATCGACATCTGCCCCACCCGCGCCATCGTTGCCCCTTACGTGCTCGATGCCAGGCGCTGCATCTCCTACCTCACCATCGAACTGAAAGGGGCGATTCCGCTCGAGTTCAGAAAAGCCATCGGCAACCGCATCTACGGCTGCGACGATTGCCAGATCGTCTGCCCGTGGAACAGCTACGCCGTTGCCACAAGCGCCGCCTGCTTTCAAAGCTCCGGCGAGCCCTGGCGGCTGACCGACCTCATCGCCCTGGATGACGAGGCGTTTCGCCGCCGCTTCAATGGAAGCCCCATCAAGCGCCTCAAGCGGCGCGGGTTTCTTAGAAACGTGGCGGTGGCGCTCGGCAATTCCGGCGATGCCGACGCGGTCGGGCCCCTCACCCTGGCCCTCAAGGACCCGGAGCCGCTCGTCCGCGCGCACGTCGTCTGGGCGCTCGGCGAGCTTTTGGGCCCGGCGGCGATCGCTCTCTTCGACGAACACCTGGGCAGCGAGGCCGAGGCGCTGGTGACGCGGGAAATCGAAGGCGTGAGGAAGCGCCACGCGCCCTGAAAGGGCGGAATAAAGCCGTTGATTAAAGGCCCTCCGGCCCCTATAATCGACCCTACAATTCCTTCACGATTTAACGAGAGATTATGGACAAGAATGGAGATTTTCGATTTTTAAAGGCCTGCCGGGGCGAACCGGTGGACCGCACCCCGGTGTGGTTCATGCGCCAGGCGGGCCGTTACATGAAAGAGTACCGCGACCTCAAGGCCAAGTATTCGTTTCTGGAAATGTGCAAGACCCCGGAACTGGCCACCGAGGTGACGCTGCAGCCCATAGGCGCCATGGAAGTGGATGCGGCGATCATCTTCGCCGACATCCTGCTGCCGCTCGAGCCCATGGGCACGGGGCTGGAGTTTTCCGCCGGCGACGGGCCGGTCATCCCGCGTCCGGTGAGAACCTTGAACGACGTGAAAAGCTTGCGGCCGGTCAACTCCGAGGAACAGCTCGGTTTTCTGGCGAATTCGATCCGCATGGTGCGGGGCGAGCTTGCCGGGCGGGTGCCGCTCATCGGTTTTTCCGGCGCGCCGTTCACCCTGTCGAGCTACATGGTGGAGGGCGGCAAATCGCGCGATTTCGCCATCACCAAGCTGATGATGTACGAAGCGCCGGACACCTGGAACCTGCTGATGGACAAGGTGTGCACCGTGCTCATCGACTACCTAAAGATGCAGGTCAACGCCGGCGCGCAGGCGCTGCAGATTTTTGACAGCTGGGTGGGCTGCCTGGGCCCTGGCGATTATGAGGAATTCATCCTGCCGCACACCCGCCGCGTGATCCAGGGCCTGAAGGGTTCTGGCGTGCCGCTCATCAATTTCAGCACCGGCACCTCCACCATGCTGAAGCTCATTCATCAGGCTGGCGGCGACGTGCTCGGTTTCGACTGGCGCGTCCACTTAGACGAAGCGTGGAAACAGGTGGGCTTCAACCAGCCGGTGCAGGGCAACCTCGACCCCGTGGTGCTGATGGCGCCCCTGCCGGTGATCAAACGCCGGGTCAAGGACGTGCTTCGCCGCGCCGGCGGCCGGCCGGGCCACATCTTCAACCTTGGCCACGGCATCCTGCAGCACACGCCGGTGGACCATGTGAAGGCGGTGGTGGACATGGTGCACGAATACGGGCATGGTTGATCGTTCAGCGCCCATCGGGGTGCTCCTCATGGCCCACGGCGCGCCGAACTCGGTGGACGACATCCCCGAATATCTGAAGAACATCCGCGGCGGCACCGAATCGTCCGCCGAGGTGGTGGAGATCATCCGCGACCGCTACCGCGCCATCGGCGGCAGCTCCCCCCTGCTCGAGATCACCCTGGGCCAAGCGAGGGCGCTCGAAACCTTTCTCAACCGGCAGGGCGGCCATTTCCGCGTCTACGTCGGCATGCGCAACTGGAGCCCCTACATTCGCGACGCCGTCAGGCAAATGAAGGACGACGGCGTCGGCCAGGTGTTCGCCCTGTGCCTCGCGCCGCAGTACAGCACCTGGAGCACCGAGCGCTACTTCAAGGCGCTGAGGGAAGCCCTCGCCGAGGCGGGGGAGGGCATCGAGGTGCGCCGCATCACGAGCTGGGCCAACCACCCGCTCCTCATCGACGCGTTCGTGGAAAAATACCAGCAGGCCATGGCCAAACTGGGAGGCCGCGAAGAAGGCGAGGTGCACACCGTTTTCACCGTGCACAGCATCCCCGCCGATTCCCTCGAGGTGGGGGATTTTTACGACGAGGAATACGACCGGACCCTCGCCGCCATCGTCGACCGCGTGCACCCCGGACGCTGGCACAAGGCCTACCAGAGCCAGGGCATGATCCCGGTGCCGTGGCTCGGGCCGCCGGTGGAGCGCGTGCTCGATAAGATCGCCCGCTTCGGCAGGAAAACCGTGCTGGTGATGCCGCTCGGGTTCGTGTCCGACCACATCGAGGTGCTCTACGACATCGACATCGAATTCAAGGATTACGCGCGCAAACTGAACCTCGACCTTCACCGGACTGAATCCATGAACCTGTCGCCCTTGTTCATCGAGGCCTTGGCGGCGCTGGTCTGGGAGCGCATGGTCTGACCCCTGGCGGCCGCCGGAAAACCCTGAAGCCTGTAACCTCCATGATCGAATCGCTTAACCCACAACAGAAAGAGGCGGTGCTGTACGGCGAGGGGCCGCTCATCGTCCTCGCCGGCGCGGGCTCGGGGAAAACCCGCGTCATCACCAGCCGCATCGCCCACCTGGTGGAGGCACGCGGCGTATCGCCGGAGCGCATCCTCGCCATCACCTTCACCAACAAGGCGGCGGGCGAGATGGTGGAGCGCGTCAGGCGCATGCTCAACACCTCCGGCGCCATGCCGTGGATCAGCACCTTCCATTCGTTCTGCCTGCGCGTTCTCCGCCGCCACATAGGCGAGCTCGGCATCCCGGCCGATTTCGTCATCTACGACCAGCAGGACCAGGTGGCTCTCATCAAGAAATGCATGAAGACGGCGGGCATCAGCGCCGAGGCGTTCCAGCCGAAGGCTCTTCTTAACCACATCAGCGGGTTCAAGAACGATTCCCTGTTCCCCGAACAGGTGGATCCGGACCAGTTCGCCTACGGCAACCAGATGAAGGCGGCCCAGGTTTACCCGGTCTACCAGGAGGAACTGCGGAAAAACCGCGCGCTCGATTTCGACGACCTGCTGCTGCTCGCGGTGCGCCTGTTCAAGGACGCCGCCCCCGTGCTTGAGCTGTACAGAGAGCGGTTTCAGCACATCCTGGTCGACGAGTTTCAGGACACCAACGAGACGCAGTACCACCTGGTCCGCCTGCTTGCCGGGGGCAGCGGCAACGTGTGCGCCGTTGGCGACGACGACCAGAGCATCTACCGCTGGCGCGGCGCCAACCTGGAGAACATCCTCCATTTCGAGCGCGATTTCCCCGGCACCATCGTCATCAAGCTGGAGGAAAACTACCGTTCGACGAAAAACATCCTCGCCGCCGCCGGCCGCATCGTCGCCGAGAACCGCAATCGCAAGGCGAAGACGCTGTGGACGAAGAACGAGGACGGCGATCCCGTCGTCTACCTGCGCGCCGAAGACGAGACCGACGAGGCCAACGCCGTCGCCGACCGCATCCACCGCCTCAATCTCGAGGAGGGCATTCCATTTAGCGACATGGCGGTGCTCTACCGCACCAACGCCCAGTCGCGCGTGCTGGAAGACGCGCTCAGGAACCGCGCCATCCCGCACCAGGTGTTCGGCGGCCAGAAGTTCTACGCCCGGAAAGAGGTGAAGGACGTGCTGGCCTACCTGCGCGTGATCCTGAACCCAGAAGATTCGGTGTCGCTTAAGCGCATCATCAACGTGCCGCCGCGCGGCATCGGCAAAACCTCCCTCGACAAGATCGAAGAACACGCCCAGCGGGAAAACCGGCCGCTGTTCGAGTCCCTACGCACCGCGAGAAGCATCGTCGGCACCGCGCCGGCGGGGAAGGTCGCGGCGTTCGTCGCCCTCATCGACGAGCTTGGCGAGGCTTGCCAGGGAACGGCCGAGCCGGAGTTTCTCCGCACCGTTCTCGAGCGCACCGGTTACGCCGCCATGCTGGAGAAGGACGACAGCAAGGAAGGCCGCGCGCGCATGGAGAACCTGCACGAATTGTTTTCGGCGGTGGAGCAGTTCATGGAGCGCGAAGGCGGCAGCCTGCAGGATTTTCTCGACTCCGCCGCCCTCGTCGCCGATGTCGACCAGCTCGACGACGCGCGCGGGGTGCTGCCCATCATGACCCTGCACACCTGCAAGGGGCTGGAGTTTCAGGTGGTGTTCATCATCGGCATGGAAGACGGCCTGCTGCCGCACAGCAGTTCGATGTCGGACAACGCCGAGTACGAGGAAGAGCGCCGCCTGTGTTACGTCGGGTTCACCCGCGCGCGCAAGAAACTGTTCGTGAGCAACGCCCGCCGCCGCAGGATTTATGGCAGCACGTTCAATTACCCGCCCTCGAGTTTTCTCCTCGCCGTGCCCGAGGGCGCAATGGTGCGCGAGCAGAGCGAGCAGGTGGCGCGGGCGATGGCTTACCCGCCCTCGCACGAGACGGGGCGCACCGAGCGCCGCTACGGCAGAGAAGGGTTTGCAAACATTCCACCGGCAAGATCCCCGAGCCCGAAAGCGGCGGGGGAATACCCCGTCGGCACGCGGGTGCTGCATCCCAAATTCGGCCAGGGGGTGGTCATCAACCGCGAGGGGGAGGACCAGGCCCTCAAGGTCGAGGTGTTTTTCAAGCAGCCGCACGGCAAGAAAAAACTGGCGGTGCATCTGGCCAAGCTCATCCCGCTCTAGGCGGGGCGGCGCACCCGCGCCAGAGCCGGGGCGGCTTGACGTTAACCCGAATCAGGAGGTGAGCCCCATGAACACCAGACATTCGCTTCTAATTATCATGCTGACGGCGCTGCTGGCAGGCGTGTTCGCCGCGCCCGCCCTGGCCGACGACGCGGCCGAGGTGGCGTTTTCCGGGGTGGTGAAAAAGGTTATTATCGGCAAGCAAAAGGTGGCGATCCAGGAGCCGGAGACCAAAAAGCGCTTTACCCTGACCCTCGACAAGGACACGCGGCTCACCGGCTATGTGGGTATCGGCGATATAAAAAAGGGCGACAAGGTCACGGGAGCATACCTGGTGACGCCTGAGGGGGTGTACCTCGCCAAAAGGCTCGCCGCCGCTGAGTAGAGCCCTATACCCGGGCGGGCAGGCCGTCTTAGGATTCGGCGGGTGGCGGCAGAGCGCCGGGGTTTTCCTCGAAGCGCGCGATCAGCGCCTCGATCTTTTCCTTGCCGCCGGGCGGCGCCTTGAGATGCAGCACGATGGTTTCGCCGCTGTAGTCCTCGCGCGTCACGAAGGCGAGCTTGCGAATCTCCGGCACCAGTTGCGCCTGGTCGAACGGCAGTTCGAGCCGGTAGCCGCCGAGCTTCTTCTCGTAGCAGGCGACGATGGCCCGCCTGAGTTCGTCGAAGCCTTCGCCGCTCTTGCAGGAGAGCAGGATGGCGCCGGGGAAGCGCCGCTTCACCTCGTCGAGCGCCTCCAGGTCGGTCACGCGGTCGATTTTATTGAACACGCGGAGCGCGTCGATGCTCTCGGCGCCAAGTTCCTTGAGCAGGCGGTCGGTGGTCTCGGCGTGGCTTTTGTGATCCGGGTGACTCACGTCCTCCACCTTGAGGAGCAGGTCGGCGTCGCGCACCTCGTCCAGGGTGCTCTTGAACGAGGCGACCAGATCGTGCGGCAGCTTGTTGATGAGGCCGACGGTGTCGGCGAGCAGGATGGGGAAGGGGAAGTTCTTCTGGATCTTGCGCACGGTGGCGTCGAGGGTGGCGAATAGCTTGTCCTCCACCAGCGTGCCGGCGCCGGTCATCCTGTTCATCAGCGACGATTTGCCGACGTTGGTGTACCCCACCAGCGCCACCTTGTAGATATTCCTGCGGCTTTTTCTCTGCGTCTTTTTTTCCCTGTCGATCTGCTTGAGCTTTTTCTCCAGCTTGCTGATCTGATCGCGGATCAGGCGGCGGTCGAGCTGAATCTGCGTTTCACCCACGTCTTTAAGGCCAATGCCGCCGCGCTGCCGGGAAAGGTGGCCCCACATGCGCGTGAGCCTGGGCAGCGCGTAGCGCAGGCGGGCGAGTTCGACCTGGGTTTTGGCTTCGCGCGTCTTGGCGTGCTCGTTGAAGATTTCCAGGATCAGCCAGGAGCGGTCGATGATGCGGCAGCCGAGCGCCTTTTCCAGATTACGGGTTTGCCCGGGGCTTAAATCGTCGTCGAAGATCACCACCTCGGCTTCGCTTTGCTTCACCGCCTGCGAAAGTTCCTCGACCTTGCCCTCGCCGAGAAAGGTTTTCGGGTTGATGCGCGAAAGCTTTTGCGTGAGCACCCCCGAGAGCGCGTAACCCGCGGTGGTGGCCAGGCCCTCGAGTTCCTCGAGCGAGCGATCGAGCGGCACCGCCCCGTTGCCGGGCCAGCTTGCGCCCACAAGCATCGCCCGGCGCTCCCCCCGGGTTTCCTGGTCGATTGTGAACAGCTCGTCTTTCATGGATGGACCCATTATAGCGCAGGCGCTGGCGGGCCGGGCGGCTGAAAAGGAATTTTCGTGAGGTTCAGGGCTGCACCTGGGAAAGCGGGTAATCCTGCTCCAGGATGAGCGCGCCATCGGGGCCGAAGGTCTGGCTCCTCACGATGCGCCCCTTCCGGTAGGTGTAGATGTACTGCATGCCGCCGCCGGGGAAATAGGTGGTGCTTTTCCCCTCAAGCAGGTCGTTCCTGAAATACAGCTCTGCCTTCAGCGACCCGTCGCTGGCGTAGAGTCTCGATACGCCCTCGAGCTTGTCCGCCTTGTATACCCCTTCGTCTTTCAGCACGCCGTTTTCGTAGTAGCCCACGCCCTTGCCCTCGCGCCGGCCCGCCTTGTAACCCCACTCGGTTTGCAGCGCGCCGGAGGGGTAGTACAAGCGGCTTACGCCATCCAGCATGCCGTGGTCGTAGTTCTTCTCGGCTCTCAGCGTGCCGTCGGGATGGTATTCGAGGGAAAGCCCGTGCGGCCGCCCGGCCTCGTCCATCTGGCGCTTGGCAAGCAGGCTACCGTCCGGCCGGTGCTCGAGCACCTCCGCCGCCTGGCTGGCCCGGCCCGCGAGGCCGATGGCGAAAAAGAGGAGGGCGAGGAGTAGCCACTTCGCCGCGGGCACGGGACCAAGGGGCCTCGCCACGGGGCGATCAGCGCGGCTTGACATCCGCCAGGGCCTCGGCGTAGTTCGCGTGCTGGAGCGCGTTGGCCTCGTCTTTCAGCTTCTGGTAGGTGTCGCTGAGAAGCAGGTGCAGGGCGCGGTCGTTCGGCTGGTGCGCCACCGCCTCCGTGAGCGCCCAGGCGGCCAGTTCGTAGCTGCCCAGGATGGTGCCGGAAATTTCCGCGTGGCGGATCAGCATCAGGCGCTGGCCGCCGGACAGCGCCTCCAGATCATGCTGTGATTTTAAATAGGCCTCGCCGAGCTCCCGCCATAAGGCGCCGGGCTCCTTCGCGCCCAGGGCGAGCGCCGCCTTCAGCTTCTTGATCTGTGTGCTGGTTTCGGCGAGTTTCGCCTGCAGGCTTTTCAGCGGCTCGCGCTCCACCATGAGGCGGATGCGCCCCTCCTCGCTGCCAAGCCTGTCGAGCGCCTTTTGCAAGAGCGCGTCTTCCTTTCGCGCCCGCT
>QJWD01000294.1 GCA_003235465.1 Nitrospirota bacterium
GGTGAGCTACGGCGAAGTCACCCTCGACGAGAGCACCGAAGTCAACCTCTGGCAGGACCCGCCCAATCCCACCTTCGACGTTTGAGATTTCCTAGCCCGGGGAGGCCGCGCTGTCCTCGTTGGCGACGGTGGGCGGGACGGCGGCGGGTTTCGCCATCTCGCGCCGGTTGAAGGTGGCGTGCAGGTCGCCAAGCAGGATGTAGTCCTCGATGGTCGATTCCACCGGGATCAGGTGCCGTGAACCCCACAGGCGGATGCGACCGGTTTCGGTGTAGAAGATTTCCTTTGGCACCAGAATGTCGACGAGCATTTCATTGGCCGCCGGCCTACCCTCCGCCAGCCGGTGCCGCTCCGCCTCGCTTGCCGGGCGCACGTTGATTTCGATGGTGTCGTGGCCCTTCTCCGGCACGGTGTGGATGGAATAGTTCGCCCCCGGCCTCACCGGGCCGTAGACGCCGTTCCTGAAATTGTAAAACGCCGTCAGCACGTCGTCGAACGCCACCCCCTCGGGGATGGGCTCCTCATCCGTCCGGGTCTTTTTGCCGTTGACGAATTCGGTCCAGCGATGCCGGCGTTCGGCGTAGTCGAAGGTGTGCTCGGTGCGCTCGCGATACTCCCCGTTTACGACCTGCCTGAGGAAAGACGTCGCCCGCAACCGGTTGCCGCCGTCCACCACTTCGAAGGCGGTCTCGTAGATGTGCTGGCGGTAGGAGGTGAGCAGGCCGACGAAGCCCTTGGTCTGCGCCACCAGCCGGGCGCGGTACGCGCCGTCTTTCTCAAAAAACCGGACCTCGGCGGTGGCGGCCTGGTTGAACAGGAGAAAGCGGATATCGAAATACAGCGTCTCGCCGGCGAAGCGGCGGACGTCTCCCGAGGCTTTGAATCCTTCGTACTGGCCCTCCGCCGCCGCCGAAACGCCGCCGAAAAGCAGGAGGGCGAGGAGAAACGCCAGGAAAGAGCCGCCGATGGGCGCCGGGCGGGGCCGGCGGAGATTTAATTTGAAAATCGCGGACATATTTTTTAATATTTAGGGTACGCAGAAGGCCAGGAGGCGGGGGCGCCTTGCCCGCCGCCCCACTCATTTCTTACTCGGTCGCCATGGCTACAGAAACCTTACCTTCCACCGAAAACGTTGAGATCGAGGATCAACTCAGCGATCGGTCCTACCTGCCCCTGTACAAGATCATCATGTGGAACGACGACGTCACGACCATGGAATTTGTGATTCGCGTCCTGGTGAAGCTTTTCGGCAAGGATTACCACACCGCCGAGCGCCTGATGTACGAGATTCACGCCACCGGCGCCGCCCATGTCGCCACCCTGCCTTTGGAACAGGCGGAGTTCAAGGTCGAGCAGGTGCACACCGCGGCCAGCCTGGAACAGTTTCCCTTCACCTGCACCATCGAGCCCGTCTGAGGTGGTTGCAAGCAGAGCCTAAGCGCCCCAGCCAACCTGAAATCGCTTTCCTTCACCTGCACCAAAGTGGCTACCGGCTTAACTTCTTTCGGCCATCGGCACGTATTCGCGCGTTCCCTTTCCCGTGTAAATCTGGCGTGGGCGGCCGATCTTGAAGTCCTGGTCCGCTTGCAGTTCCTTCCACTGCGCGATCCAGCCCGGCAGGCGCCCGATGGCGAAGAGCACTGGGAACATCGGCACCGGAAAACCGAGGGCCTTGTAGATCAGGCCTGAATAAAAATCCACATTGGGGTAGAGTTTTTTCTCCAGAAAGTAGCTGTCCCGGGTGGCGATGTCTTCCAGCTTGAGCGCCAGGTCGAACAGGGGGTCCTGCACCTGCATGCGCTCGAAAACCTGGTGCGCGAGTTGTTTGATGATCTTGCTTCGAGGGTCGAAATTCTTGTAGACGCGGTGGCCGAAACCCATGAGCCTGAACGGGTCCTCCGGGTTCTTGGCTTTCTCCACGTATTTGTCGATGTCGCCGCCGTCCTGGTGGATGGCTTCCAGCATTTCGATGACCGCCTGGTTGGCGCCGCCGTGCAGGGGCCCCCACAGGGCGTAGATGCCCGCCGAGACCGAGGCGAACAGGTTGCACATCGAGCTGCCGACGAGGCGCACGGTGGAGGTGGAGCAATTCTGCTCGTGGTCGGCGTGCAGGATGAGCAGCACATCGAGGGCTTTCGCCGCGACGGGGTCCACCTCGTAGGGCTCGCAGGGGTTGGAGAACATCATCTTGAGGAAATTGCCGGTGTAGCCGAGCGCGTTGTCCGGGTAGGGCAGGGGCTGGCCGATGGACTTCTTGTAACTGTACGCCGCGATGGTGGGCAGTTTCGCCAGCAGGCGGTGGATGGTGATTTCGATCTCGCGCTCGTTCCTGACGCTCAGTTCGTTCTGGTAGAACGTGGCGAGGGAACCCACCACCGCGCTCGCCACCGCCATCGGGTGCGGGTTGTTGGGAAAGCCGTCGTACAGGTTTTTGATCGATTCGTGCAGCATCGAATGGTGCACGACGTGGTGGTTGAAGTAGCCGAGCTCCTCGGCCGTCGGCAGTTCGCCGTGAATGAGCAGGTACGCGGTTTCGACGAAATGGCTTTTTTCCGCCAGCTCGTCGATGGGAATGCCGCGGTAGAGCAGGATGCCCTTCTCGCCGTCCAGGTAGGTGATGCCGCTACGGCAGGAACCCGTGCTCATGTAGCCGGGATCGTAGGTCACAAGCCCGGTGGCCGACCTCAGGCTGGAAATGTCGATGCCCTGTTCCCCGAACGTGCCTTCCACCAGCGGGAAATCGTAGGTTTTTCCTTGGAACGTGAGCTGGACCTTTTCCGCCATGCCGCGCCTCCATGATCGGGATGCCGCGCCCGGGCGGTCATCGAGTGAGGGATAAAGTTATTTTTTACATCATAATATAACGCTGTTAGGATGTGGGGCCTATTTTTTTTGCCCGCTTTGCCGGGGGGCGCGGGTTCCTAACTGCCGCGGGAAAACGATTGATGAACAAGAACAATCTGCTCCTGTACCTGATGATCGCGGGCATCGTTCTCGGTGCGTTTTGCGGCTGGTTTTTCGGTCGCGAGATGCAGGTGGTGGGCTGGTTGGGCGAGATCTTCCTCGACCTGCTCAAGATGCTGGTCATCCCCC
>QJWD01000023.1 GCA_003235465.1 Nitrospirota bacterium
CGACACCCTGTTCCTGCAAGGCTGCGGGCGGGTGGATTTGCCCGGCGGAAACAGCGAGGAAATGTACCGCACCCTCACCCAGCGGCTGGCGAAGATCCAGGACGACATCGTCCTCTACCCCGGCCACAATTACGGCGGCACCCCCTCGGCCCCGCTGGGAGACGTGCGCGAAACCAACGCCTACCTGAAGATCAGGCGGCTGAAGGACTGGTTGGGAATCATGGGAGGATAATTTCCTCTGGCATTGAACGGGAATCTATTATAAGGTCGGGCGGAACCGGCGTCCGGTTCCTCGGGAATGATAACGCTGCCTTTCCACGGGAGGGTGTTTATGCGGTCCATCTTGTCCATGTTCGCCAAGTCGCCGTTTCGGCCGCTGGTGAGCCACATCGAAAAAGTTCGCGCCTGCGTGGATCAGATCAAACCCATGTTCGACGCGCTGGAATCCGGCAATTACCACACGGTGGAGGAGATTTCCGGGCTGATCATCAAACTGGAACACGATGCCGACAGCATCAAGGACGACATCCGCAACCACCTGCCGCAGAGCATTTTCCTGCCCGTCGACAAGCGCGATTTCATGCACCTGCTCTCGGTGCAGGACGACATCTCCGATGCGGTGGAGGACCTGGCGGTGATCCTGCGCATCCGCAACCTGCGGGTCCCGGAGGAAATTTCTCCCTCCCTCAAGGCGCTGGTGAACCATGTGGTGAGCACCGCCCACATGGGGTGCGACCTGATTCGCGAACTCGACTCGCTTCTCGAGGCCTCGTTCAGCGGCGCCGAGGCGGAGAAGGTGGAAAAGGGAACGCAGGTGCTCGCCACCGCCGAATGGGAGGCCGACCAGAAGCAGTTTCAGCTCGCGAAAAAACTGTTTAACCTGGACGACCAGCTCAAGCCCGCTGAACTTCTGTTGTGGAATGAAGTGAATAAAAAGCTCGGCGCCGTGGCCGACCGCTCGGAGCAGATCGGCAAAACGCTGCGAGTATTTCTGTCCAAATAACCCACCGCATCACCCCCCGTAGGAGAGAGAGAGTTGGATTTAAACTCCATCCTGCTCATTTCCGCGATCGTCGCCTGCATTTACATGGCGTGCAACATCGGCGCCAACGATGTCGCGAATTCGATGGGCACCAGCGTCGGCTCCAAGACGCTGACATTCAAGCAGGCGATCCTGATGGCGGCGGTGGCAGAATTCGTCGGCGCGTTCTTCGTTGGCGGGCATGTCTCGGACACCATCCGCAAGGGCATGCTGGATCCGATGATGTTCGAAGCCTTCCCCCTGCACCTGGTTTACGGCATGATCGCCGCCCTGGTGGCCTCGGCGATCTGGCTGCATATCGCAAGCGCCCTCGGCTGGCCGGTTTCGACAACCCATTCCATCGTCGGCGCGGTGGTGGGGTTCGGCATCGCCGCCGGCGGGCTGGATGCCGTCAACTGGGGCAAGATCGGCCAGGTGGTGCTGAGTTGGATTGTGTCGCCGATCATGGGCGGCCTGGTCTCGTTCCTCATTTTCGGCTTCATCTCCAGGCTGATCTTCAAATCCCGCCAGCCGCTGTACCACGCGGTCAGGCTGCTTCCCTACATGACGTTCCTGATTTTCATGATTCTCGCCAACGCGATGGTGTACAAGGGGCTCAAGAACCTGCACCTGAATCTCAGCTTTTCTGAGGCGATGGTGATTTCGGTGCTGGTGGGGGCGGCCGCCTTCGTGGTGGCGCGGACGCTAGCGGCGAGAATCAAGGTGGACCCTACGCACGACCTCAAGACCCAGTTCGCGGCGACGGAAAATATTTTTAAATACCTGCAAATGATCACCGCCTTTTACGTCGCCTTCGCGCATGGGTCCAACGATGTCGCCAACGCCGTCGGCCCCCTGGCCGCGGTGGTGGCCACCTTGAACGAAGGCGTCGTGCACACCAAGGTGGAGATGCCGGTCTGGATTCTTGGCCTGGGCGGCGGGTGCATCGTCTTCGGCCTGATGATCTGGGGCCGCAAGGTGATGCAGACGGTGGGCGAGAAGATCACCGAAATAACCCCCTCGCGCGGTTTTTCCGCCGAATTCGGGGCGGCCACCGTGGTGCTCATCTGCTCGAAAATGGGATTGCCAATATCGACCACCCATACCCTGGTGGGCGCGGTTATCGGCGTGGGCCTGGCCCGCGGCCTGCCGACCCTGAACCTGCAGATCATAAAAATGATCGTTATTTCCTGGCTCACCACCGTCCCGTTCACCGCGGTGATCGCCATGATTTTCTTTAAAATCCTTGTATTTTCGCTGCCTTCGACTCTTTAGCCGCGATCCCGGCCCCTCCGGGGGCGGCCGGAGGCTAAAAAACGCTTTTCTGGCCGGAAATAGCCATTGGATCATGGCTCTAAATTATGTATAATCAGGATTCGGATATCCAAGGATAGCCGAGCCAAATTCATTAACCCCAAATCAGGAACTATCGCCATGCGGAAATCTGTTACCCTCCTGTCTTTGTTCGTCTTTAGCCTGATCGCCACCAGCGCCCAGGCGCAGAGCAACATGTATTTTTCCGGCACGGTCGGCCTGACGGTCCAGGAAGACATGAACAACGACAGGGGCGCCCAGGGCATCATGGAGATAGACACCGATACCGGCATCAACGGCGGCGGCGCCATCGGCCTGCGGCTGAATCAATTCCGCGTTGAAGGCGAGATCGCTATCCGCGATAGCGATGTCTCCAAGGCCAATCCCCCCTTTGGCGGGACCGGGGGCATTGTGGGCGCATCAAGGGCGCTTAGCTTCCTGGGCGGGGTTTATTACGACATTCCTTACAGCCCACTGGTGAAGCCCTACTTCGGTGCGGCGGCCGGCCTGGCCAAGGTGTCCCTGGAGGCGATCGAGCCCAATGCAACGCGGTTCGTTGACGACAGCGACTGGGAACCCGCTTACAAAATCGGCGCCGGCATCGCCTACACGGTGACGCCGCGCATCGAAGTGGTTTTCGACTACCATTATTTCGCCACCATGGACCCCGATTACACCGACAACTTCGGCAATGACTTCCAGTCCGAATTCAAATCCCACAACCTCAACCTGGGATTCAGGTACAACTTCTAAGG
>QJWD01000284.1 GCA_003235465.1 Nitrospirota bacterium
GGATCGCCTCGTCCAGGCCGTTCAGGCCGATCTCAAGCGAGCGCAGGCATTTTTGCAACGCCTCCTTGAAGGTGCGGCCGATGGCCATGGCCTCGCCGACGGATTTCATCTGCGTCGAGAGCAGCGGCTGCGCGCCGAAGAATTTCTCGAAGGTGAAGCGCGGTATTTTGACGACGCAATAATCGAGAGTGGGTTCGAAGGACGCCGGGGTGACGCGGGTGATGTCGTTCCGGATTTCGTCCAGGGTGAAACCGATGGCGAGCTTGGCGGCGATCTTGGCGATGGGGAAGCCGGTGGCCTTCGACGCCAGCGCCGAACTGCGGGACACCCTCGGGTTCATCTCGATGACGATCATCTCGCCGGTTTCCGGCGACACCGCGAACTGAATGTTGGAACCGCCGGTGTCGACGCCGATTTCGCGGATGATGGCGATGGAGGCGTCGCGCAGGCGCTGGTATTCCCTATCGGTCAGGGTTTGCGCCGGGGCCACGGTGATGCTGTCGCCGGTGTGGATGCCCATGGGATCGAAATTCTCGATGGAGCAGATGATCACGACGTTGTCCATCTTGTCGCGCATGACCTCGAGCTCGTACTCCTTCCAGCCGAGCAGGGATTTTTCGATCAGCACTTCTCGGGTCGGGCTGGCGGCGAGGCCGGAGGACACCAGCGCCTCGAACTCTTCCTCGTCGTTAGCGATGCTGCCACCCGTGCCACCCAGGGTGAACGAGGGCCGGATGATGGCGGGAAAGCCGGTTTCGCGGACGATGGCCCAGGCCTCGGTGAGGCTGTGGGCGTGGCCGCTGGGCGCCACCGCGACGCCGATTTTGGCCATGGCCTTCTTGAACAGGCCGCGGTCCTCGGCTTTTTGAATGGCGGGCACGTCCGCGCCGATGAGTTCGACGCCGTATTTTTCGAGTATGCCGCTTTCGGCCACGGCGAGCGCGGTGTTGAGCGCCGTTTGCCCGCCCATGGTGGGGAGCAGGGCATCCGGCCTGTCGCGAGCGATGATCTTCTCCACCGACTGCGGCGTCACCGGTTCGATGTAGGTGCGGTCGGCGAATTCGGGATCGGTCATGATGGTGGCCGGGTTGCTGTTAAGCAGGATGACCTGGTAGCCTTCCTCCTTCAGCGCCTTGCACGCCTGGGTGCCGGAATAGTCGAACTCGCACGCCTGGCCGATGATGATGGGGCCGGCGCCGATGAGCAGGATCTTCTTGATGTCGGTTCGTTTGGGCATTTCTGGATGGTCCGGATGTTCGGGCGGGGTCGCGGGCGAAGGGCGCCGGCTTCGCCGGAAATCAGTTTCTGTATATGTCGCCGAGTTCTATGTTGCGCGAGCGCTCCCACTTCAGGTTCATATAGCCGAGCCTGTGCATCAGGCTGACGCGCTGATCGTAAATGCCACGGCCGATTTTATTGTTGGCCAGGTCGTCGCGCGCATGGTTGAGCCCGGCTATTTCCTGCTCCAGGTTCTTTCTCGCTAACTTTAGATCGTCCTGCTCCTGCCTTAGGCGGGCGGTCTTTTTTTCGTTCGGCCCCTTGGCGAGCTTGCCCGCGATCTTATCGAGCGCCTTGTCCTCTTTCGCCAGCCGCGAGTGCAGCTTCTTGATCTTGCTTACGATGGCGTCGAGCTGCTTGTGGAGGGCGGCCTCCTCCTGGGCGAGTTTCCTGACCTCTCCCTGAATAAAGGGAGTGCTCTCTTTCGGGTGATAGCAAAAATGCCCGGAAAAATAGTACGCCTTGTCGCACGGCAGGAGGCGGGCCTGGAAAACATCGTTTTTGGCGAACATCAGGTCGCCGGGGTCGACCAGCACTTCGTATTTTTTGCCGTCGAACAGGTTGCCGACGATAACCCGGTCCTTCTTTACTTTTTGCAGGACGAACAGGCCGTGGATTTGCTCGAGGAACGCTTCAAACGCGCGCGCCATCTCGAGATCGCCCAGGGTTTTCGCTTCCTCGGCGAGAACGGAGGCGAGGGTCCTGTTGCCGTTTACCGCGGGCCGGTCGAAAATAAACCATTCGATGAACAGGCCCATGCGGTTCTCGTAGCCCTGGTCGTCGTCGTAGATCGCCCCGGCGGATTGCTGGTAGGCCTGCTTGGCCTGCGGCAGGGTTTCGCTGTGACGGCGCTGGGTGGCGCGTTCCAGAAGTTTTTCATACAGCGGAGCGAGCATCAGCGGTGCGCCTCCATCAGGTCCAGGTGACGGCGCTGGGTGGCCCGTGCGAAAAGTTTTTCGTACAGCGGAGCGAGCATCAGCGATGCGCCTCCATGAGCGAGACGAAGCGGGAAAACAGGTGGCCCGAATCGTGCGGGCCGGGCGCCGCTTCCGGGTGGTACTGCACCGAGTACAGCGGCTGGCTCAGGTGGCGCATGCCCTCCACCGTGTTGTCGTTCAGGTTGATGGAGGTGATCTCGATGTCCTTCGGCGCGGCATCACGGTCGATGGCGAAACCGTGGTTCTGCGCCGTGATTTCGACCTTGCGCGTCGTAAGGTCTATCACCGGCTGGTTGCCGCCGTGGTGGCCGAAGCGGAGCTTGAACGACCGCGCGCCAAGCGCCAGCGACAGGATCTGATGCCCCAGGCAGATGCCGAACAGCGGCACCTTGCCGATGAGGGCGCGCACGTTGTCGATGGCGTAGCTCACCGCCGCAGGGTCGCCCGGGCCGTTGGAGAGAAACACGCCGTCGGGCCTCTCCTCCAGCACCGCCGCCGCCGGGGTGGAGGCGGGCACCACATGCACTTGGCAGCCGGCGTCGACCAGGCTGCGCAGGATGTTGCGCTTGATGCCGAAATCGTACGCCACCACGCGGTAGGTTTTATCCGGCTTGGCGCGGGTTTTGAGCCGGGTTTCGCCCGGGGCCAACTCGTAACCGCCTTCGTCCCAGTCGTAGGGTTTTTCGCAGGTGACTTTTCGCACCAGGTCCTGGCCGGTGAGGCCGGGCAGGGCGCGCGCCCGTTTCACTAGCGCCTCGGGGTCGAGCGTGGTGGTGGAGATCACCGCCTGTTGCGCGCCCTTGTCGCGAATGTGGCGGGTGAGCGCGCGCGTGTCGATGCCGGAAAGGCCCACCACGCCGTGCCGGCG
>QJWD01000203.1 GCA_003235465.1 Nitrospirota bacterium
AATCCGTCTTCTTCGTTCCCATGCCGATCATCAGCGTGGCGAGCAGCGGCAGGTACTGGATCTTGTCCTGCGGCACGGTGTGGGTGTTGAACCCCACCTGCATGTAGGCGATCTTGCTCGTGAAAAGATCGTGGAACAGGATTTTCGGCGCACTTTCCCGCTTGATCTCGATGGGGAACTTTTCCCCTTCGCGGGGGATGTCGGCGAGGTCGAGGGTGGGCAGCGTGGCGAGGGCCTGCGGGCTGTCGGACGTCATCTGGATCGCCTTCAACTCCCCGGTGCGATCCGCCATCTCCGCCAGTTGATCCGGGCTGAGCGAGTCCTTGAGCGCCTGAAGTTTTTCCCGCACGCGCTCCTCGTCCTCCCCGGCGAGGCCCGGCCTGGGCGTGGCGACGAGGACGCTCCGGTGCGTGTTGTTCAAGAGGCCGCTTTCGATCAGCTTCTCGAAATAGCCGCTTTGGCACTCCGCCTTGATCTTCTTCATCAGCTTGTCGTACTTCAGGTGCATCAGGGGGTCGGCGTCGTAAAGCCATGAGTTGAGCGCCTGAATGTTATAGACGATGCCCTTGGCGAAACCGCCGAAGTTGGCCTCGCGCAGCTTGAAGTCGACGGTGTTCACCGCCGAGAGAATCATGTCCTCGTCGATGCCGTTATCGACCAGCCCTGAGAGCGTCGATTCGATGAGTTCGATGATGCGGCCCTCGTGCTCGGCCTCGGTGCCCTTGAGACCCACGGCGAACATGGTTTCGGCGCGGTTGTCGTCGAAGCCGCCGCCGATCACCTCGCTCCCTAGGCCGGAATCGATGAGCGCCTTCCTGAGCGGCGAGGCGGAGGTTCCGAGCAGGAGGTAGCTCAGGATGTTGTTGGCCAGGCAGTGCTCGCGGTCGGTGGTGCGCCCCATTTTCCAGCCCATGAGGACGTAGGCCTTCTTTTCGAGCGACTCTCCGGACGACACGGCGTAGGACAGCGCCTCCTGCCGCGGCTTCTTGAACCGGCGCTGGAACTTGATGGAGGAATCGATTTTCCGCCGCCGGAATTCCTTGAGATAATTTTTCTGCATGAACTCGAGGCAGTTTCGCGTGTCGTGATCGCCATACAGGAAGATGCGGCTGTTGCCGGGGTGGTAGTACTTGTCGTGAAAGGCGCGGAATTCCTTGTAGGTCAGATCGGGAATCGCCTCCGGGTCGCCGCCGGATTCGTGCCCGTACACCGTGCTCGGGAACAGGGAGTGCGCGAGGTGGCGGTCGATGAGGCTCTCCGGGTTGGAGAACACGCCCTTCATCTCGTTGTACACGACGCCCTTGTAACTGATCTCCCCCGCCGGGTCCTCGAGCTCGTGGTGCCAGCCCTCCTGCATGAAGATGTCCTCGGTGATGCGGGGGAAGAACACCGCGTCGAGGTACACGCTCATCAGGTTGAAGAAGTCCTTGCTGTTGCGGCTCGCCACCGGGTACATGGTTTTATCCGGAAACGTCATGGCGTTCAAAAACGTCTGCAGGCTGCCTTTGACGAGCTCGATGAACGGCTCCTTCACCGGATACTTGCGCGACCCGCACAGCACGCTGTGCTCGAGGATGTGCGCGACACCCCGGTCGTTCTCCGGCGGCGTGCGGAAGGTGACGCTGAACACCTTGTTGTCGTCGTCGTTTTCCAGGGACAGCACTTCGGCCCCCGTAGCCTCGTGCCTGAATATCAGCGCCTGGGAGTTGATCTCCCCGACCTTGCCCTTGCGGATCAGCTTGAAACCAGAATAGGACTCGCCGGTCTTCATGAAAGTCGCCTCAATCGTTTAAAGGGAAAACCATATCGTTCGCCGGCGCGCCTTGCCGCCTCCCGCCAGGCCGACGCCCCGGGCTTTTGGGCCGCGAACCTGTTAGATGCCGCCGGCAAAGGATCGGTCGCCGTTAATTTTTTCTCATTTCGGCGGGCGGATCTCGAGGCCGACGGGGCAATGGTCCGACCCCATGACCTCGGGCTGGATGAACGCATCCACCACCCGCTTCGCCAGGTCCTTGGTGACGAAAAAATAATCGATGCGCCAGCCGATGTTCCTGGCCCGCGCGTTGGCGCGGTAGGTCCACCAGGTGTACTGGTCCGGCTCGGGGTGAAGCATGCGGAAGGTGTCCACATAACCGTGGGCGACGAATTTATCCAGCCACGCCCGCTCCTCGGGCAGAAAGCCGGAGTTTTTCTCGTTGGCCTTGGCGTTCTTGAGGTCGATGGCCTTGTGCGCCGTGTTCACGTCGCCGGTGATCACGAGCTTCCTGCCTTCCCGGCGGAGCGCCTCGGCGTGGTCGAGAAACGCGTCGTAGAACTCCATCTTGTATTGCAGCCGGTGATCGCCGGAGGTGCCGTTCGGGAAATATACGTTCAGGAGGTCGAAGCCGGGATATTCCAGGCGGACGATGCGCCCCTCGCTGTCGAAGCGGTGGATGCCCATGCCGTAAAAAACGTTCTTCGGTTTTTTCCTGGAGAACGTGGCGACGCCGCTGTAGCCCTTCTTCTCCGCCGAGTTCCAGAAGGCGTGGTAGCCCTCGGGCTCGGCCAGCCGGGGCTCGAGGTTCTCGACGTGGGCCTTGGTCTCCTGCAGGCAAACCACATCGGGCGATTCCTTCGCCAACCAGTCGAAGAAACCCTTCTTCGCCGCGGCGCGAATGCCGTTCACATTCCAGCTGAGTATGCGCATCCCTTGCCCAAGTAAAAAAATGCCAAGAATAATGGTGGTGCCCTCCGGGTTCAAGCAAATAAACCGGCCAGGCCCGCCCTGCCCTAACGCGCCGTCATGTGATTTCCGGATTAATGGGAATCAGCTGGGAATGGATCTTCTTTTCGTTCAGGAGTGTTTCCAGAACCTTGTAGATCGGTCCGATGCCGCCCTCCACCGTGCCTTCGATGTGGATGTAATAGGTGGGCGAATCCTCGTCTTCGCTGACATTGGAGTCGAGGTGCAGGATGTTGAGGCCCGCCCCGGCGAGGGGGCCCGTGACGTCCTCCACCACGCCCATGCGGTCCTGCGTGTAGAGGCTGATGCGCACATCCGGCTCGATGTCGTGGTGCACGCCGCCTTCGATGGCCACC
>QJWD01000329.1 GCA_003235465.1 Nitrospirota bacterium
CCGCGACCGTCCTTTTATTTGCATCAACTGCGCCGCCATCTCGCGGGAGCTGCTCGAAAGCGAGCTGTTCGGCCACGAGAAGGGCGCGTTCACCGGCGCGGTGGATTCCAAGGAAGGCAAGTTCGAGCTGGCCGAGGGCGGCACGCTGTTCCTCGACGAAATCGGCGATATGGAGCCCTCGCTGCAAGCCAAGATCCTGCGCGTGTTGCAGGATCAAACGTTTTTCCGCGTGGGCGGGCGCTCGCCGATTCACGCCGACGTGCGCATCGTCGCCGCCACCAACCAGGACCTGCCTCGGCTGATGGAGGCGAAGCGCTTTCGCGAGGACCTGTACCACCGGCTGAACGTGATCCCCGTTCACCTGCCGCCGCTTCGTGAACGCATGGAGGACGTGCCGCTCATATCTCAGCATTTCCTCGAGCGGTTCGGCGGCAGCCTCGGCCACGGCGCCGTCTACCTTGCAAAGGAGGCGGAGCGCCTCCTCCTTGGCCACCGCTGGCCAGGCAACATCCGCGAGCTTGAAAACGTGATCCGCCGCGCCATGGTGCTCGCCGGGAGCGGGCCCATTCTGCCCGAGCACCTGCCTCAGTCGCTGAAAGAGGGCAAAGCGCCGGAACCCTGGGAGGGCAGGCTCAGTGGACTGATCGGCGAATTCATTGAAGCGAGCCCGGACGACGGCCGCCTGCACGAGCGCCTCATGCAGGCGATGGAGAAGTGCCTGTTCGAGCGCCTTCTTAAAAAATTCTCCGGCAAGCAGGTGCCTGTGGCGAAGGCCTGCGGCATCAACCGCAACACGCTGAAGCGTAAGATCGACCAGCTCGGCATCGACATCAAAAAGGATAAGGACCCGCACTAACGGCGGCGGCCTCTTCGCCTGGCGGTAAACCGGAGAGACGTATTGCAGACGGAAACCATTTTCTCGATTAATTCGCCGGTCGGGCCGCCGCTTGAGATCACCCGGCAAAGCTTCACCGGCGGCAGGGGCAAGCCGCGCATCTCGTTCATCGCCGGGTTGCACGGCGACGAGTTGGAGGGCGTGCACCTGTGCCACCGGCTCATCCGCCACCTCCTCGCCCTCGAGGTCGGCGAGCCCGAAGCCCTCCTGGGAACGGTTCACGTTTACCCCGCCGTCAACCCCCAGGCCCTGTCCGCTTCCACCCGCCTGTGGCCGTTTTTCGGATCGGACATGAACCGCCAGCTGGGCGAAAAGAACGGCCACTCCCTGGCCGCCGAAATCAGCCGCAGGCTGGAGGAAAACCTTCTCGCCTCTTCCGATTACGTTGTCGACCTGCACGCCAGCAACCTGCACCTGAGGGAGCTCGCGCAAATCCGCATCGTCGAGGAATTCGACCGCAAGTTGATTCCCCTCGCCCAACACACCAACACCGATGTCATCTGGGTTCACCCCGCGTCCCGGGTATTCGAATCGACGTTCGGCTACAACCTGAACCGGGCGAAGATCCCCACATTGGTGGTGGAAGCGGGCATCTGCCTGCGCCTCGATCCGGCGCTCTCGGAGCAGGTGCTCTCGGGCATGATCCACCTGATGCACCACCTGGGCGTGCTCGCTTCAAGCGAGGGCCCGCCCGAGGTGCGCGCGCCGCTTCTCGTCGGCCCCTCGGAGGTGCACCAGGCGCAGGCGTCGCACGCGGGGCTGTTCATCAGCCGGGTCCGCCTTGGCCAAAGGGTGGAAAAAGGCGATCTCCTGGGAACCGTGGTCGACCCGGTTCGGGGCGAAGTGCTGGAAGAAGCCACAGCCCCGAGGGCCGGGCTTCTGTTCACCCTGCGCGAGCACCCGATGACGTACGCGGGCGCTCCCCTTGCACGCATCGCGGAAAAAACTGGGAGTCCGCCGTGAAAGAAATCCTTTTAAGCCTGCCTGCCCCCATCGGCGCGCCACTTGAGCTGGTGAAGTTTCACTGGAAGGGCAAGGCGGGCGGCGACAGCCTGGCGATCGCCGGCGGCCTGCACGGCGACCACCTAAGCGGCGTGTTCGTCTGCCAGCGGCTGGTGCGCTTCATGGACCAGGTGGCCGGCGGGAACAACCCCGATTACCAGCTGGCGGGAAGGGTGGACATCCTCCCCGTCGTAAATCTTTACGCGCTGGCCGCGGCGGAGCGCTTGTGGCCGTTCGACAAACTCGACATGGACCTCGCCTTTCCCGGCAACCCGGGGGGCGAAGTCACCGAGCGCATCGCGGCGGCGGTGCTCGGCGACACCAGGGATTCCACCTACGGCCTGCTGCTCAAATCCGCCAGCCCGCATTATGAAGACGCCGCGCACGTGCAATGCTTTCACCCCGATCGCTGGGAACGAAAACTCGCCGCCCACCTGAACCTGGGCCTCGTCCGCGAAATCGCGCCGCCGCCGTCGTTTCGCCTGCAGCTTTATTACCAGTGGATCACCGCCGAGCTCACCTGTTTCCAGATTCTGGCTGGCCGCACAGGCGCGGTCGACCCTGCGCTCTCGGACAGGCTGTTTAACGGCGTCGTTGCCTTCATGGTGAAAACCGGCGTGCTAAATTACGCTGGCGGCGCGGGCGAGGCGGTGGAGACGGCGTTTTACAAAAGCCGCGACGAGATCACGCTCAGTTCGCCCAAGGCGGGTTGGTTCGTGGCCGAGGTTCAGGCGGGCGCCATGCTGGAGGAAGGCGCGCGCCTGGGAGAAATTCGCGATCTTTCAAGCGGGGAAACGCTGGAGGAAATTCGAACGCCGAAAGCCGGAACCGTGGTCACCCTGAGATGCAATCCGATGATCTTCGAGCGGGAACCCGTCGCCATTCTGCTTGCGAACAGGTCGCGGGGAATCTGGCCGTTCTAACCGTTGGGCGAAAGCAGGCGAGGGTCAATCAAATTTGATGTTCATGAAGAACAGCGCCGCACCGACGAGGGAGATAAGAAAACCCGAACCGGTCATTATTCTGGCGCGCCAGGAGCGGCGAAAAGAGCTTTTTTTGATATTGTCGCGGTAGCGGTTTCTTATATCGCGCATCTCCTCGACCTCGCGCAGCTCCCACTTGCTGCAGAGCGTCAAAATCCAGCTGCCGATAAAATACAGCACGATGCCC
>QJWD01000305.1 GCA_003235465.1 Nitrospirota bacterium
TGGCCCGCCGCGAGAAACCCCTGCACCCGGTTAGCCGAAGAGTCGAGAATGGCGGCGATGGCGGGTGGAACCCGCACCTGCGAGACCAGCATGGAAAAATTGCCGAGGCCCTCGCGCGCGGCCTGCCACGCCGCGAAGGCGTTGGCCGGCGCCGTCGTTTCGAAGCCGACGGCGAAGAAAACCACCCGCTTCGTCGGGTTCTCCCGCGCGGTGGCGAGGGCGTCGAGCGGCGAATACACCACCCGCACATCGCCGCCTTCCGCGCGCACGCGGTGAAGGTCGCTCTCGCTGCCGGGCACCCGCATCATATCGCCGAAGGAACAGAAGATGACCTCGTCCATGCCGGCGATGGCGATGGCCTGGTCGATTTTTTCGAGCGGCGTCACGCACACCGGGCAGCCCGGCCCGTGCACCACGCTGAGACCTTCGGGCAGCAGGCGGTCGAGGCCGTACTTAACAATGGCGTGGGTCTGCCCGCCGCACACCTCCATCACCACCCAAGGCCGGGTGAGCCGGCGGGCGATGCTGTCGATCAGGGCGCGGGTGATGCCTTCATCGCGGAATTCGTCAAGGTATTTCACCGCGCCTCCCGTTTGTGTTGCGCCGCAAGCTCGCTAAACAGCCTGAGCGTTTTTTCCGCTTCGTCGGGAAGAACGCGCGAGATGGCGAAACCGACGTGCACGAGGGCGTAATCGCCCACTTCGATATCGGGCAGGTATTCCAGGCAGGCTTTTTTGACCACGCCGCCGAAATCCACCCGGCCCATGCGGAACCCGTCCTCGATCTGAATGTCGATCACCTTGCCCGGCACGGAAAGACACATGGTGCTAGCTCCCCCCGCCCTGGGCGGCATCGGGCGCTTCCTGTTCGGCGGCCATCAGCGCGCACGCCACCGCCGCCTGGCCGAAGGCGAGGCCGCCGTCGTTCACCGGCACCCGCTCGGGCAGGTGCACGGTGAAACCCGCTCCCTCAAGCCCGCCTGCCAGCCGGCTTAAAAGGCGCATGTTCTGAAACACCCCGCCGGCGAGCGCCACCTGGCCGATGCCGGTCCGCTCGCGAAGGTGCTGGCATACCGCCAGCGTCTGGTCCGCGACGCTGTTGTGAAAACGCGCGGCGATGGTGGCCGGGGCCACGCCGCGAAGCAGGTCCTCCACCATCGCCCGGATCAGGACGTTCGTGTCCAGGGTCCAGGGCAGGGGGCCTGGGTCAAGCGGCCACGGGTAACCCTCCCGCACATTTGCATCGGTGAGCTCTTCCAGTTCCACCGCCGCCTGTCCTTCATAGGTGACCGTGTCGCGAACGCCGATGAGCGCGGCGGCGGCGTCGAACAGCCGCCCCATGCTCGAGGTGGGCGGGCAGTTGATGTTTTTTTCGATGGCCTCGCAAAGGCCCGATAAGCGCGCGCCCCTCCGCCTGAGGATGAACTCGATATCGAGGCGCTCCATGCCCCGGCCGTAGGCCCGGTGGAGGCAGGCGGCGGCGTAGCGCCAGGGTTCGCGGATGGCCGCCTCGCCGCCGGCGAGCGGCGTGTAGGCGAGATGCGCCGCGCGCGTGAATTCCTTGAGGTCGGCGAGCAGGAACTCGCCGCCCCACACCGCGCCGTCGGCGCCGTAACCCGTGCCGTCGAACGCCACGCCGATGACGCGGCCGCGAAGGCCCTTTTCCGCCAGCACGCCAGCGATGTGGGCATGGTGGTGCTGCACGGCGATGGCGCGGACGCCCGTTCTTTCGAGAGCGTACTGGGTGGACAGGTAGTCGGGGTGGAGATCGTGCGCCACCGCCCTGGGCTTTATCCCGAGCAGGTTTTCGTAATGCGTGATGCCTCTCGCGAAAGCGTCCAGCGCCTCTGGGTGCATGAGGTCGCCGATGTGGTGGCCGAGGTGCGCGGCGCGGCCGCCCACCAGGCAAAACGTGTTTTTGAACTGGCCGCCCACGGCGAGAAGCGGCTGGGGCGCGGGCGCGGGCAGCGAGAGCGGCGCCGGGGCGTAACCGCGGGCGCGGCGCAGGAGGAGGGTTTGCCCCAGAAAGCACCGCGCCACCGAATCGTCGACGCGCATGTGGATCCGCCGGTTGTGGGTGAGAAAAAAGTCCGCAATATCGCCGAGGCGGGATACCGCCTCGTCGTCGGCGTAGGCGATGGGCTCGTCGCAGAGGTTGCCGCTCGTCATCACAAGCGGGCCGCCCACGGCGCAGAGAAGCAGGTGGTGAAGGGGGGTCGTCGGCAGCATCATGCCCAGCGTGGAAACCCCCGGCGCCACGCTCGCGGCGGCCGGAGCACCGGGCAGCCTGCGAAGCAGCACAATGGGGCCGGCGGCGGAAGCGAGAAGCGCCGCCTCCTGTTCATCCACCACACACCAGGCGCGAACCGCCTCGAGGTTTTCGGCCATCACCGCGAAGGGTTTTTCATATCGGCATTTCCTTTGCCGAAGCCTGAGCACCGCCTCCTCGTCGCTGGCGAGGCAGGCGAGCTGATAGCCGCCCACGCCCTTGATGGCGACTATGCCGCCGTCTTTAAGCCGCGCCGCGGCGAGGGCGATGGGCTCGCCCATGGGAACGCATCCCCGCCTGTCTTGCAGGACCAGTTGGGGCCCGCAGGCCGGGCAGGCGTTGGCCTCGGCGTGAAAGCGCCGGTCGCCCGGCCCGTCGTATTCTTTTTGGCACGCGGCGCAGGGGGTGAACGCGCGCATGGTTGTGCGCTCGCGGTCGTAGGGCAGCGCCTCGATGAGGGTGAAGCGCGGGCCGCAGTCGGTGCAATTGGTGAAGGCGTAGCGGTATCGGCGGTTGCCGCGCTCGGCGATGTCGGCGAGGCAGGCGCTGCAGGCCACCGCGTCGGGCAGGAGGCCGGTTTGCGGTTGGCCTTGCACGCTGTCTCTCAGGTGAAACCCGGGCGCGGGGGCCGGGCCGGTGAGCGGGGTTCTTTCCACCGCCTCGATGCGGGAAAGCGGCGGCGCCTCGCGCCTGAGCGCCGAGGCGAATTCGTCGAGGACGGCGGCGCTCGCCCAGGCGAGGATCAGCACGCCCTGGCCGTCGTTTCGCGCCTCCCCCAGGACGCCGAGCCGCGTGGCCAGCCGCCAGGCGGCGGGGCGAAAGCCGACGCCCTGCACCAGGCCGCGAATGCGGATCGCCTCGCCGGTGACGGGGGCCGGGTGCGGCTTGAGATCCGTCTTCACGGCCTCGCCTCCCTGGACGCTGGCGAACCCATGACATAATTGTGAATGCCGAGGGCGGCGCGCTTTCCCGCGCCCATGGCGGAGATGACGGTGGCCGCGCCGGTGACGATGTCGCCGCCGGCGAACACGCCCGGTTTCGACGTCATCTGAATGTCCGCATCGGACAGTTCGATGTGGCCCTGGGCGTCGGTCGCAAGATCGCGCGCGTCCTGCGCGATCAATTTGTTGCTGCCGCTGCCAAGCGCGATGACCACCGCGTCGGCCGCCAGCTCGAACTCGCTATCCGGGACCGGCACCGGCCGCCGCCGGCCGGAAGAATCCGCTTCGCCCAGGGTCATCTTTTGGCAGCGGACCGCCTTCACCCAGCCGCCCTCACCGAGGATGGCGGTCGGCTGTTCGAGGTAGCGGAACACCACGCCCTCCTCCCGCGCATGGCGGATCTCTTCCTTGCGCGCGGGCATCTCCTCGCCGGAGCGACGGTAGACGATGGACACCTGCCTCGCCGAGGGCAGGCGAAGCGCCGTGCGCGCGGCGTCGAGGGCGGTGTTGCCGCCGCCGATGACGGCGATTTTTTCATGCGCGTGCAGCGGCGTGTCGAACTCGGGAAACTCCCAGGCGTGCATCAGGTTGACGCGGGTGAGGAACTCGTTGGCGGAGTACACCCCGTTCAGGTTCTCGCCGGGGATGCCGAGAAAGTAGGGCAGGCCCGCGCCGGTGGCGATGAACACCGCGTCGAAGCCGTCGTCGGCCATGAGTTCGTCGAGGGTCTTGATCTTGCCGATGACGTAGTCGAGTTTCAAGTTGACGCCGCGCTTTTTGAGCCGCTCGATCTCCATCTCGATGATGTTCCTCGGCAGGCGGAATTCGGGGATGCCGTAGAACAGCACGCCGCCCGCCTGGTGTAGCGCCTCGAAAATGACCACCTCGTGGCCAAAGCCGGCGAGATCCCCCGCGGCGGTGAGCCCGGCGGGGCCCGCGCCGATGATGGCGATCTTCCTGCCGGTGGGCGGCGCGGGTTCAAAATCGTCCTCCGCTCCCGCCTCGCGCTCGTAATCGGCGACGAAACGCTCCAGCTTGCCGATGGCGAGCGGCTCGCCCTTCAGGCCGATCACGCAGTGCTTCTCGCACTGGTCCTCCTGCGGGCAGACGCGGCCGGTGATGGCGGGCAGCGCGTTGGTCTCGCGAATGGTGCGCGCGGCCTCCAGAAACCGGCCCTCGCCGACCAGGCGGATGAACTCCGGGATGCGCACGTGCACCGGGCAGCCGAGCACGCACTTGGGCTTCTTGCATTGCAGGCAGCGCGACGCCTCGAGCATCGCCATCGCCGGCGTGTAGCCGAGGGACACTTCGGAAAAATTCTTACTCCGTTCCCCGGGCGAAAGCTCCGGCGCATTCTGTCGCGGGATCTTGTTGCCCTTTTTAGGTGGTTCGCTCATTACCCCCTCCCGGGGTTTCCGCCGCTTCCAGGCGGCAGGCCTCGTCATCCCGAATCCGCTCGCGCGAAGCGCGCTCTTCCATCTTGTAACCGCGCAGGCGGTTTTTGAGGCCGTCGAAGTCCACCGCGTGGCCGTCGAACTCGGGCCCGTCCACGCAGGCGAATTTCATCTCCCCGCCCACCGTCACCCGGCAGGCGCCGCACATGCCCGTGCCGTCGATCATGATCGGGTTCAGGCTGACGCGGGTGGGTATATTATGCGCGCGGGTGATATCGCACACCGCCCGCATCATCGGCACCGGGCCGATGGCGACGACGCGGTCGATGGCGCGCTCCTCGGCGATCACCCGCTTGAGGAGGTCCGTCACCAGGCCGCGTGTTCCCGCCGAGCCGTCGTTGGTGGCGGTACGCACCTCGCTCGCGGCGGCTTGGAGCTCGTTCTCAAGGAGGAGCAGGTTTTTGCTCCTCGCGCCGACGAGGGCGAGGGTCCTGTTGCCGACGGCGGTTAGTTTGCGGGCGATGGGCCAGAGCGCGGCGATGCCGAAACCGCCGCCGACGAGGACGACGGTGCCGAAGCGCTCGATCTCGCTCGCAAGTCCCAGCGGCCCGGCGATATCGAGAATGCCGTCGCCCGCCGCGAGATGGCTCATGTCCATCGACGTCTTGCCCACCGCCTGCACGAACAGGGTGATCTGGCCCTGGCTGGCGCAGGCGATGGTGAGGGGGATGCGCTCGCCGTGCGCGTTCAGCCGCACGATCACGAACTGGCCGGGGCGCGCCTTCTTGGCTATTTCCGGCGCGGCGACGACGAAACGAAACACCCCTTCCGTCGGCTCTTCTTTGCTGACGATATTGAACACGAGGCCTGTGGCGGTACGTTCCACCCCAGAGGGGAGTGAGCCGCCGGTTGACTTGACCCGGTTAATAATAAGGAATATTCTTTCTCTAGCCCCTATCTTAAATATTGGGCGGAACATTCACAACCGCTATTATTTCATTTAAGTTATGCCGGAATCGCGGCGGGATGCGTGGCGCGCGCCGGGCGAAGGAGGCACATGCTCAGGGTGAGGTTGCACGGCCGGGGGGGCCAGGGAATAAAAACCGCCGCTCAGATCCTGGGCAGTGCGGCGTTCCTCGCCGGCCACCAGGCGCAGGACTTTCCCCTCTACGGGGCCGAGCGCCGGGGTGCGCCCATCGTCGCCTTCACCCGCATCGACGACGAGCCCATCCTCGAACGCGGCCCCATCGCCATTCCCGACCTGATCCTCATCGGCGATGAAACCCTGCTTGCCGATAAGCAGGCCGCCCCCGCCTGCGGCGCCGACCGGCTCACCACCGTGTTTATCAATACCGAGGAAGAGGCGGCCAAGCTCAAGGAGCAGCTTGGCCTGCCGGTGTTGCCCATTGCCTTCGGCCTCACGCCGCTTGTGATCAGGCACCTGGGGAATCCCGGAATCCTGAGCGTGGCGCTGGCGGCGGCGGGCGCGCGGCTCTCGGGGCTTATCACCCTCGAATGCCTGAGCGAAGCCATCGGCATCGAACTCGCCGCCCTCGGGCTGCCCGCCGAGGTGCTCGGTAAAAACCGCGACCTGGCGGCGGAGGTGTTCGCCGCGCTTTCGCCCGCCGGGTTTCAGCCGCGCGAGGAGACACTGCCCGAACGGAGCCGCCTGAAAGTGCTCGAGCAGGCGGAGGTGGCTTTGGCGGCGCCCATCATCACCGCCACCGGCAACATGCAGGAGAGGAAAACCGGCAATTGGCGCATCCACCGGCCGGATATCGATTACGGCGAGTGCAACCACTGCCTGATCTGCTACGCCCGCTGCCCCGAAGGGGTCATAGCGGCGGGGGCGGAGGGCGAACCGGTGATCGACTACGATCATTGCAAGGGCTGCATGATCTGCGCGCAGGAGTGCCCTCGCCACGCCATTCGCACGTTATGGGAGAAAGACCATGAGCAACCCTGAGAGGCTGATGCTCACCGGCAACAAGGCGGCGGCCTGGGGGGCGAGGCTGTCCGGCGTCGAGTACGTGCCGGCGTTTCCCATCACGCCGCAAACGGAAATCGTCGAAACCCTGGCCGAATGGTTCGCCGACGGTGCGATGCAGGGCCGCTTCACCAACATGGATTCCGAGCATTCCATGTTCATGGCCGCCGGCGCCGCCGCCGCCACCGGCGTGCGCGTGTTCACCGCCTCGTCGAGCCAGGGCATCCTCTACGGCCTGGAGAGCCTGTACACCGTCACCGGCTGGCGCGTGCCCTTCGTCATGGTTAACGTGTCGCGCGCGCTGGCCACGCCCATCACCCTCGAGCCTGACCATAACGACGTCATGAGCACGCGCGACGCGGGCCTCGTGCAGCTGCACGCCGAGACCTGCCAGGAGGTGATGGACTTCGTGCTCATGGCCTACAAGATCGCCGAGCACCCGAATGTGTCGATCCCCGTCTTGGTGAACATGGACGGTTTTGTCCTCTCCTTCAGCCGCGAGCCGGTGCTGATCCCCCGGGTGGAGGACGCGAGGCGCTTTCTGCCCGCCTTTACGCCCAAGCAGCCCGTCTTCAACGCCACCGAACCCATGGCCCGCGCCTCGGCGGTGTTCGGCGGCGGAACGTACATGTATTTCCGCATTCAGCAGGACCAGGCCGCCCGCCACGCCGAAAGCGTGTTCAAGGAAACCGCGAAGGAGTTCGCCGGGCTATTCGGCCGCAGCTACGAACCGGTGGAGCGCTTTCACACCGACGACGCCGAAGTGGTGTTCGTGATGAGCAACTCGTTCGCCACCAAGGGAAAAGCGGCGGTGCTTAAACTCAGGCGGCAGGGGGTGAAAGCGGGGCTTCTCAAGATCAGCCTGTTTCGGCCCTTCCCCGCTCAGGCGGTGGCCGAGGCGCTCGCCGGGCGCGACCGCGTGGCGGTGATCGACCAGAACCTCTCGCCGGGCGCGGGCGGCATCACCTATCCGGAGATCGTCACCGCCCTCTACGGCTTGCCCGGCGCGCCGCGCAAGATCCTGTCGGTGATCGGCGGCCTGGGCGGCAAGGACATCAGCGAAAGCGATTTCATGAGCGTGCTCGACGCGCTCGACAACCCGCATTCGGAAGGCCCCCTGTACCTGTACGACGAGAAGGACTGGGCGCAGTTTCAGGCGCTGTCGAACATTGCCAGGGCCTAGCCCGGAAAGGAACGCCACCATGGCGATTCAATCAGGAGCTCACAAGAAGATTCACGACCTGCACCCGGAAGAGGCCATCGCGCCCGGTTCCGCCCTGTGCGCCGGCTGCGGCGGGCTGGAGGGCATCCGCCTGGCGCTAAAGGAACTGGGCGAGAACGTGCTTATCGCCAACGCCGCGGGCTGCTTCACCCTGCTCTCGGTCTACCCGTTCACGCCGTTCAAGGGGTCCTGGCTGTACACCACCATGGCCGCGCCGGTGCCCGCCGCGCAGGGCGTGCGCGATGCGCTGGACATCCGCCGCGAGGCGGGACGGCTTAAACCGCAAGACGACTTTCAGGTCATGGTGGTGGCGGGCGACGGCTCGTCGGCGGACATGGGGCTCGCCCCGACCTCCGCCGCCATTCACCGCCAGCTCGATTTCATCTACTTCTGCTACGACAACGAGGCCTACGGCAACACCGGCTTTCAGCTCTCGGGCGAGTCTCCCTTCGGCAGCGCAACGCAAACCGCGCCGCCGACCGCCGCCCACCCCGCCGGCGCGGAACTCGGGAAAAAGGACCTGTTCGAAATCTGGAAGGCGCAGAACCCGCCCTACATCGCCACCGTGTCGCCGCGCGAACCCATCGACCTGTCGAACAAGTTCGCGCGCGCGAAAGAAATGAAAGGCGCTCGCCTGTTCCTCTGCCTGTCGCCCTGCCCGACGGGGTGGGGCTTCGACCCGAGCGAAACCCATCTCATCGCCAAGCTGGCGGTGGACACCGGTATTTTCCCGCTGAAGGAATACGCCGCCGGCGAGGTGACGCACACGCGGGTGCCGAAAAAGCGGACACCGGTCGAGGCCTACCTCGAACGCCAGAAACGTTTCAGCCACCTTTTCAAGCCGAAGCGGCAGGACGCGATCATCGCCCGCATTCAACAGGGTGTGGACGATTACTGGGCGCGCTATGAGTGAAGCGCGCGCGGTAAAGAGGCCCCGGCCCGGGGCGAAGGCGCCCGGCCTGGAGACGTTTTTCGCGCCGCGCTCGGTGGCCGTCATCGGCGCGTCGCCGAGCGCGGGCAACCTCGGCGCGAGAATCCTCGCAAGCCTGAGCGCGCAAGGTTATGACGGCGCGCTGACGGCGGTGAACCCGCACGCGCGGCCGCTAGGGCCGGTGCCGGCGGTGGCCTCGGTGGAGGCGCTCCCCGCAGGCGTCGATCTTGCCATCGCCGCGATTCCCGCGAGCGGGGTGCCCGCGCTGGTCCGGCCACTCGCCGCCCGGGGGGTGCGTCACCTGATCGTGGTTGGCGGCGGCTTCGCCGAAACCGGAGGAGAAGGCGCCAGGCTCGAGCGCGCCCTCGGCGAGGAAGCGCGGGCGGCGGGCGTCCGCGTTATAGGCCCGAACGGGCTTGGCGTGTTCAGCGCCCCCGGCCGCTTCAACAGTTTTTTCCTGTCACCCGAGGACATTCGCCTGCCCGGCCTCGGGTCGCTTGCGATTTTGTCGCAGAGCGGCGCCTTTCTGTCCCTCCTGCTCGACGGCTTCGAGAAGCGGGGCGTGGGGGTGGCGCGCGCGGTCAACTTCGGCAACCGCGTCGATGTGGGCGAGGTGGAGCTTCTCGAAGCCTTCGCCCGCGACCCGGCCATCCGCGTCATCGGCCTGTACCTGGAAAGTTTCGAAGACGGGGCGCGCTTCGTGGAGGTGACCCGGCGGATCTCGCGCGACAAGTCCCTCGTCGTGTGGAAGGGGGGAGAGAGCGGTCAGGGCAGCCGCGCCGCCCGTTCGCATTCGGCGTCGCTCGCCGGCTCCTACGAGGTGTTTCAGGCGGCGGTGGAGAGCGCCGGGCTCATCGAGGCGCGCGGGTTCGAGGAATTCAGGGACGCGCTCGAGGTGCTCGCCCGCCAGCCGGTGCCCGCGGGAAACCGCGTGCTCGCCGTCTCGAACGGCGGCGGCATGGGCGTGTTTCTCGCCGACCTGTGCGAGCGGCGGGGGCTTCGCCTGCCCGCGCCCTCCGAGGCGTTGAGGAAGAGGGTGGCGGCCGGGCTGCCGGAATATTTTTCCATTCAAAACCCTGTCGACCTCACCGGGTCGGGAACCAACAGCCAGTGCGCAAGCAGCGCCCAGG
>QJWD01000361.1 GCA_003235465.1 Nitrospirota bacterium
CCGCCGGGATCGTCTTCCAACTTTTTCTTAAGCACGCCCAGCCACTCTTCCAAGGCCCCGGCCTTGGCCCTGAGCACAACCCTTAGGACGACAAAAAAAACAACAAAGCATTTTCGCAAGGCGTTCCGCATGCGACCTATCCGGTGACGTGTGGGGTTCCTTTCGCCGGAAACCCCGTCGCGTCAAAATCGTTTGCGCATGATCGACGCAGGGTCGGCGCAGAGAAAGTAAAAAGGGAGGAGCCGGACTCAGGCCGCGGGCAGGCGCAGGGTGAATACACTGCCCTTGCCAAATGCGCTTTGGACCTCGACCGAGCCGCCGTGCGCCTGGGCGATGTGTTTAACGATGGCCAGGCCCAGGCCGGTGCCGCCGAGATCGCGGCTGCGGGCTTCGTCGACGCGGTAAAACCGCTCGAACAGACGCGGCAGATGGCTGGGATCGATGCCGCGCCCCCTGTCACGCACCCGAATCAGGACTTCAAACAAATCGGCCACGGCTTCCACGTCCACCCGGCTTTCCGCGCCACCGTACTTGATCGCGTTATCGACGAGGTTCACCACGGCCTGCTCCAGAAGAGGCGCGTTGACGCGAGCCCTGAGGCTCTTGTCGCAGGAAAGCACCACCTGCACCTTCTTTTCCTTCGCCTTCCCGGCGCAGGCTTGAATCGCCGCTTCCAGCACTCCCGCAATCGCTTCTTCCCGGAGCAGCACCGCCTCGTGGCTTGCGGCCTGTTCGATTTTCGACAGGCTGAGAAGATCCTCGATGATGGAGTGCAACCTTTCGACCTGTTTGGAAACGATGGCGAGAAACCGGCGCGCGTCCTCCGGATGGTCGATGGCGCCCGCCTCCAGCGTTTCGATGAACCCCTTGATGGAGGTGATGGGCGTCTTGAGTTCGTGCGACACATTGGCCACAAAATCGCGGCGGATGTTCTCAAGCCGCCGGACCCGGGTGACGTCGTTCATCACGAGGACCGCGCCCGCCACCTCGCCGCCCGCTCCCCGAAGCTGGGTGCCCCGGGTTTGCAGGTAGCGCTCCTGAGGGTCCTTCATCAGGAGATCGTCTTCCAAAACCTCCTGGCTGCTCAAAGTCCGCTTGACGAAACCCGCGAGCTCGGGGTTTCGCGCCACCTCCAGAATGCTTTTCCCGATCGCCGCCCTGGCGTCCATACCGAAGAGCCGAGCCGCGGCCTCGCTCAAGCTGCGGACCCGCTCATGCTTGTCCACCGCCAGAACCCCCTCCACCATGCTGTAGAGCATCGCCTCACGCTCGTTGCGTTGAGCCGTGATGGTGCCGATCCTTTCGTCGAGCTGACGCGCCATCTGGTTGAGCGACTCGGCCAGCGCACTGACTTCGAGCGCGCCTGACACCTCGATTGGCCGATCGAGTTCTCCCTTGGCGAAGCGGGCCGCCCCGAGCCGCATTTCCTCCAGCGGCCGGCTGATGCGCCGAGACACCGCCCAGCTGACAATGGCCACCAGAAGGGCGAGAACGCCCCCGCCCAAGGCCAGCCTGGCTTTGATGGAGAGGAGTTTCTGGTCAATGAACTCAACGGAGAGCGAGGTGCGAACAGCCCCCAGGATCGCCCCCTTGGCCTCCACCGGAACCGCCAGATACATCCGGTTTTCATTCAGGGTGCGGCTGAAGCGGACGGCCTGCCCGGTTTTTCCCATGAGGGCCTCGCGCACCTCGGGTCGTTCGGCGTGATTGTCCATGCGGGCAGGATCTTCATGCGAATCGCCCAACACGCGGCCGGAGGGGTCGACGAGGGTGATCCGGCTCGCCGAGATGTCGCCCACCCGGCCCGCCAGGCTTTCAAGCCCCGCCAGGTCGCCGCTCAAAAGCGGCGCCTCCACCAGGTTTTCGACAAGGCGGGCGCGCACCTCTAGGTCACCCGTCAACTGGCTGTAGTAAAAATCCTTCAGGGAAACGAGCACATAAGCGCCGACGGTCAGCAGAATGGCGAAGGCGATCAGTAGATAGGTTGGAAAGAGCTGCCAGAGGAGCCTCTTTCTCATGCGGTTTCCCGAAAGCGGTAACCTACGCCTCGCACCGTCTCGATGCGGTCGGCAGCGGCGGCGAGTTTTTTCCTCAGGCCGACGATCTGGAAATCCACCGCGCGGTCGGTCACCGCGTAATCTTCGCCACGCACCGCTTCGACGATCTGTCCGCGGGTGAACACCCAGCCCGGACGCCGGGCGAGAAACTTGAGGATGTTGAACTCGGTGACGGTGAGAGGCACCGGCCGGCCTTCAACGCGCACTTCATGGCGGCCGGGGTGAATCTGCAGGTTGCCATAATCCAGCGCCTGGTCCTCGGCCGCCGGAACTCTTCGGCTGCGTCGGAGCACAGCCTTCACTCGGGTCAGGAACACTTTCAGGTTGAACGGCTTGGTGATGTAATCGTCGGCCCCGAGTTCCAGCCCGGTGACGATATCGACCTCGTCGCTGCGCGCGGTCAGCATGATAATGGGAATGTCCTCCGTGTCGGGATTGCGCTTGAGCCGCTTGCACACCTCGAGGCCACCCAGGCCAGGCAGCATCAGGTCGAGGACAAGTAAATCGGGCCGGACCGCTTCCGCGGCCTTCACCGCCTGTTCGCCATCGCCCACCGCGGTCACCCGGTAGGCCTCTTTTCTCAAGTTGTAGGCGATGAGTTCCTGAATGTCTGCCTCATCTTCGACGACAAGGATGTTTTCACCCGGCATAGATTCCCCCCTTTTTGCCCAATTACAAAGTGTTTTTGCCGTCCCTCGGGGTTAGATTTTTGTGAGAGAAAAAAGAGGGCCGGCCGCACCGGCCTTGGGCACTGCCCATGCGGCGCGGCGGACCGCCCGCCGGGGGAAACCCTTTTTGGGCCTATTGCAAGCTCCCGTCAAGGCGCATGCCAGAAGACTGGACTTCAGCCTTTCCCACCGGTGTCGCCGGCTACACGAAGCAGATCGTCGAAACACACCTCGGCTTTGGTGAAACTTATTCCGGTCAGGGCGTCTTCGCCAAGGATATCACAGAGGTAGGAACCCTTGGAAGCCTCGTCTCGACCGAG
>QJWD01000182.1 GCA_003235465.1 Nitrospirota bacterium
GGAGGCCGAAGAAATCGCGGGTGAACAGCGCGCCGACGCCGGATATCCACGGGTTCGAAGGTTCCGAGATGATGACGTCGTACTTCTTGCCGGTGAGCGCCACGTGGTTGCGCCCGTCGGCGAGGATCAGGTTGACGCGTTTGTCGTCCAGCGCGTTGTGGTTGAAGGGGGAAAAATAGCGCGAGCCGGCGATCACCGACGGGGAGATCTCCACCAGGTCGATGGATTCGACCGGGAACCGCTCCACCGCGCCCAGGGTGATGCCGCTGCCCTGGCCGATCACCAGCGCCTCTTTGGGCTCGCGGCTCAAGAGCAGCGGCAGGTAGCCGGAAAGCAGCTGCGTGCGCATGTCGAGGGCGAGGGAGGCGTCGGTCTTGCCGTTGACGCGCAGGAAAATATTGCCCGACACCGCGAGCTCGGTGGTGACGGTGGTGTGCGTGCCTTCCTGATAAAAGAGCACCTTGTTCTTCCCCTGCTCGGCGACATCCAGATCCTCGATGCGGTAGGGCATGAACGAACCGCTGGAGATCACCCCCTTGTCCCACGGCTCGATGGCTCTTGCGCCGTAAAGGCCCGCGAGCAGAACCAGCGGAAGGCCGTACAGCTTGAAGTTGTAGGAGAGCTTCGGGTCCCACGACAACAGGCCGAGGCCGATGATGCCGTTTAGAAGCACCGCCAGGAGCAGCGTATTCTGAATCCCCACCCAGGGGACGAGGATGAAGCCGGCGAGAAACGAGCCGGCGATGGTGCCCACCGTGTTCGAGGCGTAGACCGCCCCCACATCACGGCCGAGCCGCGACAGGTCTCGCGCAACCAGGCGCACCACCACGGGAAATTGCGCTCCCATGAAAAACGTCGGCAGAAACAACAGGGCGAAAATGATGAAAAAGTTGGCCCCCTGAATGACGCCGAAACCCGCCCCCACGTTGTCGTACACCCAACGGTTGGCGAACGGAATCCGGCCGAACCAGGGCAGGACCGCCAGCGCCGACAGGCCGATGCCCAGTTGCAGGAGGCCGAACACCCGAAGGGGATGCTTCAGGCCCTCCACCCGGCGCGCGAAAACCACCGTGCCGAGGGCAAGACCGAGAACGAATGTGGTCAGGATGAGGCTGAAAGCGTAGATCGACGAACCGAGGACGAGGGAAAGAATCCGGTTCCACGCCACCTGGTAGGTCAGCGCGCTCACCCCCGAAAGGCCGAAGCACACAAGCAGCGCCGCCTCTCTCGGGCCAAAACCCGCGCCGCCGCCAGCGGGAGCGATGGGCCGCTCCCCCGCTTTTTGCCACTCGTCCTTCATGGTGAGGAAGATAAAAGCGGCGATGCCGAGGTTGAGCGCCGCGGCGATGTGGATCGTGCTGGTCACGCCAAACAGGCGCATGAAGAGGTAGGCGCTGCTGAGCGCGCCGAGCACCGCGCCGAAGGTGTTGATGGCATAGAGCGTCCCCACGTCGCGGCCGATGCCGGCCTCCTCGCGCGAGACGAATTTGCTGAGCACCGGCAGCGTCGCGCCCATGAGCGAGGTGGGCAACAGGAGAATCGCCCCTGAGACGAGAAACCGGTACAGGCTCGCCTGGGTGTAGTTGCCGCCGGCGGCCTGGTATATCGTCTTGAACAGGGGAAGCGCCAGGTCGATGAGGTGCGGCACCAGCAGGCAGTAAGCGCCGATCAGCGCTTCCAGCACCATGTAGGTTTTGAGCGGGTTCGCGCCGCGGTCGACCAGCCTGCCGCCAAGAAAGCTGCCGAGCGCAAGGCCGCTCATGAAGACAGTGAGCACGGTGGCGACGGAGTATTGCGTGTTGCCCATCACCAGCGTGAGCAGGCGCGTCCACACCACCTCGTAGATCAGGCCGGTGGCGCCGGAAATCAGGAAAAAAAGAAAAACCCGGATTTTGGGATAGGGGCTCAAGGGGAATTGAAACGCTGTCGGGGCCGTTCAGGGCGGGTCATGGCCCGTTATTTTTCCTCTTTCTTGGATTTGCCGCAGCGGAAACCGACGATGCTGTCCTTTCGCCCGGGGGTGGCGGCGAAGCGCTTGGTGGTGCGGATGTCCACCTTGCGCGCGTCCCAGGAGCCGCCTCTAAAGACGCGGTTCTTTTTGTCCTCCGGCCCTGTCGGGTTCATCATCGGCGCTTCCTGGTAATAGAACTGGTCGTACCAGTCGTACACCCATTCCGAGACATTGCCCGCCATGTCGTGCACGCCGTAGACGCTGCGCCCCATGGGAAAGCTGCCCACCGGCGCCATGTACTCGAAGCCGTCCCCCTTGCCCGACATGTTAACCCGCTTGTCGAGCATATCGTTGCCCCAGGGGTAAATCAGCCCGTGGGTGCCGCGGGCGGCCTTTTCCCATTCCGCCTCGGTGAGCAGGCGCTTGCCCGCCCAGGTGCAGTAATTGGTCGCATCGACCCAGGATACGCCGACCACCGGGTGGTTCGGCACTTTCAGGATCTCTTGATCGCCGGGGAAAAAAGGCACCGAGGGTTCGGCGTAATTGGCGGCGCGGCGGAAGGTGTTGTACGCCTCGACGGTGACTTCGTACTTGTCGGCATAAAACGCGTCGAGATAGACCTCCTGCTCGGGTTTTTCGTCGAAGCCGCCGGCGTTGGAGCCGCGGGTGAATATCCCCTCCGGGATGAGAATCATCTCCCGCCCGTCCTCACCGATGAGGGTTTCGTAGATGCTGAAGTCGCGGTTGTCCTCCACCTCGACGTTTTTAGCCTTGAAGGCGAGTTTCTGCATCTTCTCATCGTGGTCGATGGACTTCTTGATCTCCCAGATGATAACCATGATGAAGATGACGGAGATGGCGAAGCAGGCGATCACCGCCACCATCAGATTCTTGTCGCGCATGACGCTCCGATAAATGAAAAGGACAAAAATTCAATGTGTTGTTTCTATAAACTGTCGATTATAATTGAACGTCGGGGGAAAGCAATCATTTAATTCTCTCTCCCAATACCGCGCAAATTTCAACCGAAGGGGTCAATCATGGAGCTGATCGAGGCGAAGGACCGGGCCCTCTCGTACCTGGATGAA
>QJWD01000068.1 GCA_003235465.1 Nitrospirota bacterium
GCCAACTTATCTTTTTCCTATCCCATGCAATTACCGCCTTGAGTAATGGTTTATGTGCAACCTCTCTCTAGCTCGGTAGCCGGGGGCCATGAACGGATTTCCGTATGGCATTATTCAGAATGGAATTTCCACTCCTGTTGAAACTGCACCTGATTTAGCAATATTATCCCGCCCTCACTGGGAAGCTGCACCCGGGTTGAGTCCCGCCGCGATATACCTTACAATGACTTTAATGATTAAGCGGGTCCCGCAAATTTTACTTCGCTCGCCATGAACGATTCGCACTCGAGGTTCACAGGTTCGATTCCGGAGATATACGACGCCCACCTCGGGCCGCTGTTGTTCGAGTTTTCAGCGCGCGACCTGGCCGAACGTGTGCGCGGGCGCATTCCGGACCAGGGAAAAATCCTCGAGGTGGCCTGCGGAACGGGGATTTCCACCGAATTCCTGCGCGGCGCGATTCCCGAGTCGGTGGAAATTCTCGCGACCGATCTCAACCCCGCCATGCTGGAGGTGGCGCGTAAAAAGCGCGCTCACCTGAAGGGCGTGTCGTTCGAGGTGGCGGACGCCTTGGCCCTGCCGTTTGAGGGTTCGCGGTTCGACGCGGTGCTCTGCCAGTTCGGCATCATGTTTTTTCCGGACAAGGCCCGGGGCTTGGCCGAGATGGTGCGTGTATTGAAGCCCGGCGGCACCCTGGCGTTCAACGTGTGGGGTTCCATGCGGGACAACCCGGCGGTGCTGCTTGCGCATGAAACCATCTCGCGCTTTTTCGATGCCGACCCGCCTCAGTTTCTTACGGTTCCCTTCGGCTTTCACGACGTCGACAACGTCGAAAACCTGTTGGCTGAAGCCGGGCTTGGCGGCATCTCGCACCACGTGGTGTCGGAGGTGATCGAGGGGCTCGGCGCGGAATTCATTGCGCGGGGCCTGGTGGAGGGCAACCCCGGCGTTATCGAGATCAACCAGCGCGCGCGGGCGAGCGCCGGGGAGGTGACGCGCGCCGTCGCAGGTGAACTTAAAAAGGAATTCGGCCCGGAGCCGCTTGGAATTCCACTACAGGAAATCGTTTTTCTTTCGACCCGGGCGGGTTAGCCGCCCTGCCCCGTTGCACTGCTTTTAACCGAGGTGATCTTATAATGAAAAATTTTTCCAGCCTGTACAAAAAGCCGTTTTTCGCCTGTGTGTTCTGCGTGATTTATTCCGCGCTCTCCTTCGCCATCGCGCTGTTCGGGTTCTAGCTCCCCCTACCACGGGGCCTTCCTGGCAGGCGCGCCCTGCACTCCCCTTCCTTTTGCTCACGGGGAATGCAAAAAAAATCCCCTCCCGGCGAACCGGGAGGGGAGCTATCTTCTATCGGTTTATCCGACGTAGGTGCACTGGCTCGCCGGGCTGCGGGTGTCCATGTTCCGGCCCCGGTTCGTGTGGTCGTCGATCTCGGCGGCGCAGCCGATCATGCGACCGAACAGGAAGGTGGCGAAGCTCGCCGATTCGATATCTTCCTCTTTCAGCTTGCCGGCCTTGAACTCCTTCCATACCACCTTGAGCAGGATGACCGCGATCACCGCGTCGATGTTGACGCAGTAGACGTTCTTGCTCACCTTGGCCTTGAACAGGGCGTTGACCAGGTGGTGGTAGAAATCGAGGAACACGTTGGCGAGCTTTTTCTCTTCGAACAACTTGCGCACGAATTCCTCGCGCGGGTCCATGTTGACGTCCTTGCCCTTGAACACGGGATGGTTGACGCAGGGAATCTTCGCGTATTCGAGGTTGCCGATGGCCTTCTGCTCGCCCTTGTAGCTGGCGTAGGCCTTCGCCGTGTCCATGGCGATTTTCTCCAGATCGATGCCGTGGTTCTTGTCGTCGGCGCTTTTCAGCGGCTGGTCCTTGAATTTTTCGATCAGGAACGCCGCCGCCTCGTAGCCGTTGCCGCCGTGGGCGAACCCGGTGTGCGACAGGAAGCCGATGATGCTCTTGTTGATCTGCACGCGCTCCGGCTGTTCCGGGCCGTCGGCGCTGACCGCGCCCTTCGCGCCCTGCGCCGAGATGGTGCCGGGCCCGTTGGTGATGATGAGGCCAAGCAGCACCTGGAACTCGAACAGCTCGTCCTTCGACGGCGCGCGGCCGAGAAGCGCCATGAACGCCGTCTGCGTGAAGCTTTGGCCAACCAGGTCGGTGATCTTGACGCCCGAGAACGCGTCCTCGCTGTGGCGGCTCGCCGGCGCGGTGACACCCACCAGGGTGCTGAATACGCGCGAGTACCACGGCAGGTGCGTCAGGGTGTACTTGCTGATTTTTTTGCCGCGCAGGCTCTTCCAACCCAGCGTCAGCCAGGTGGCGGCGAGCAGGGCGTCGCGGCCGACGTGGCCCTTTTCCTGCTTGGCGAGATCGGCCAGGAAGTTGACGAACACGGAATTGCCCGCCTTCTTCAGGCCCTCGATCCATTTTGAGGCACAGGCGTCCTCGCCGGTGGAAACGAGCGCCGCTTTATGCTGGCCCGCATCCTTCAGCTGGGCGGCGTGGTCGAATTTATCCTCGGGGTTCTGCAGGCCGCTGAACTGGAACAGTTCGAGCATGGCCTGTGCCGCCTCGATGGCCTTCTGCACGGATTTGCGGCCGACGATGCCAACAGCGGAAGCCACCACCGTGTTGGGCGAGCTGCCGTTTTCGCGCGCCGCTTCGGCGGCGGCGAGCGTCGGCTGGCCGTGCTGGTTGACGTAACCGTTCAGCGCCATGTTGGCGATGGCCTCGCCGTACGCATTCGGGTATTCCTTGACCAGGGAATAGACGAGGTTCGCTTCGAAGGTGTGCTTGGACGCGTCGAGAATGGAGGTGTTGTGGATCTTCGACACCTGGGTTGCGGGGTCCATCATCGAAGCGCCGCTGGCGTCCTTCATGGTTTGCCGGTTGAACTGCGCCCCCACCTGCTTGTCCAGCGCCTTGATCTGCTCGCTGTAAGGCTCGATGGCCTCCACCACCGGCAGGTCCAGGTTTTTCGGCAGCTTGAGGCCCTGGTTACTGCCGAACCAGGCCTTGAG
>QJWD01000120.1 GCA_003235465.1 Nitrospirota bacterium
GACCGTTTCCTCCCGCTTCGCCGTCTCCCTGAAAACCTCGATGGCTTTCTCGAAGCTCTTTCTCTCCAGAGCCAGGTGGCCGCGCTCCAGCAGCGATTTGACGAGGTTGATGTGGTTGCCGATAGCGTCGCTTAGGACGACGGCCTGTTCGATGTGCGTCTCCGCCTCGTCGAGCCTGCCAAGCCTCAGCAGACTCATGCCGAGATTGCGGTGGGTGTAGCCCTGCCCCCACTTGGATTTGAGTTCGATGTCTTTTTCCAGGGCCTTGCTGAAGAAATCGATGGACGTTTCGTACGCCTCGTTCTTCCGGTGCACCAGGCCGATGTTGTTGTAGGCCGTCGCGATATCCAGCGGCGAGGCGATTTCGCGGGCGAGTTCAAGGCTCTTTTCCAGGTTCTCCAGCGCCCGCTTGGAATCGTTCAGTGTCCAATGGATGAGTCCCAGCGTATTATAAATGAAAGCTTCCTGACGCTTGTCGCCGAGGGCTTCGGCGATGTCGAGGGCGCTTTTCTGAAAGCGGAAAGCCTGCTGATAGGCGCCCTGATACCAGTGCGAATTGGCCTGGTAGAGAAGCGCTTTCGACAGCACCGCCCGCATCTCCTCACCGGCCGCGAGCTCCTCGGCCCGCTGGTAATAATCCAGCGCCCGCTCGAAGTCGCCCTGTTTTTCGCTGACCAGGCCGAGTTCCAGCAGGCTTTCGGCCATCTGCTCCTTTTCATCGAGCCCGGCGAACAGGTCGTAGGCGTCGGTGAAGTATTTCCGAGCGTCGGCGTAGCGGCTGAGCCGGAGATAATAAATCCGTCCGATGCGCCGAAGCTCGCGGCCGCGGTTGAGCTCTTCGCCGATCTCCTGATTGATCTCAAGCGAACGGCGGAAGGCTTCCAGGGCCTGGTCGTAGTCGAGGGCGTTTTCCTCGACGATGCCCAGCGTGCTGTAGCTTTCGGCCAGCCGGTCGAGAATTTCATATTGCTCGTAAATGGACATCGCCCGCTTCAGGTGCTCCACCGATTTAGGAAAGGTGTCCGCCCGCGATTCGAGGATGCCGAGGAAGTAAAGGGCCTCGGCCAACACCTCCGGGTCGTCGGCCTGTTCGACGGCGGGCAGGAGTGCCTCCTGGTAATGGATCGCTTTGCGGTAATCCTCCCGATTGTAGGCGGCCTGGGCGAGGGTCTGCCGAAGCTTGATCGCCTGCGCCGAATCTGGAAGAAAGCGAACGAGCGCCAGCGCCTTTTCCAGGTGGTCGATGGCCGCGAGCCAGTCTTTCGCCAGAAAGGCCTTCGCCCCGGCCTCGACGTTGGCGTCGAAATGCGTGCGTGCAAACAGGTTTTTCTCTTCCTCCTCCATGCCGGGAAACCCGTAGAACCGGTACCCTGCCCAGGCGAGATTGCCCGGATGCCGCCGGGCGAGTTCGACCTGCGCGAGCTGCAGGGCCCGGGCGGGGCGGCCCTCGGGCAAGCGCTCGAAGAACAGATTCAACAGTTCGGCGTGCAGGGCCTCATCCTTCGGGCCGGCGCGCAACAACACGCCGGGATAGCCCTTGAAGGTGAGCGCGCGGATGAGGGGTGCGGTGGGGCTCAGGCGGGTTTCGGGATCGAAGCGAACGTCCACGTCGCCGAGTGCGAACAGATGCGCCTCGACCGGCTGTGTGAGCAGGTCGCTTAAGCCCAGGCGTTCAAAGCGGTTTTCCATGCCCGTCAGGTTGATGGCCGCATCGCCGGGGCTGAGCCTGGCGGGCGTGTCGATGTGGACCACGCCGAAATGCGCCCACCGTTCGCGAAACGCCTCGCCGGTGGCAGCGTCGCCCGCCAGGGTTTCCGCCGAGGCGAATTTCCCCGACAGCGCGGGCAGCGGCGGCGATTCCACCCCCAGGTAACGGGAGCTGTACAGGTTGCGGGCGGCGGTGGCCCATTTCAGGTGCGTGACCGACTCAAGGAACACCAACGGCATTTTCTCGGCCAGCGTCGCCGGGCCGAGGGGCGCCGCGGCCCAAGGCAGGAATTCGAGCGCCCCGTCAGCGATCAGGTAAAGCGTCTTCGCCCGCTCGAGCTCGGCCTGAACTGGCGCGAGGATCGAGGCCAGCAAAGCGGCTTCGGCCCCGGTGGGCGCCGTCAAGGGCCCGGCGGATAAGCGGCCCGAAAGCCCCGCGGGCAACCCCACCCGCTCGCCTTTCACCCCACCGCCGCCGATGAGCCAGAGCAGGAGGGCATCGTCCACCCGTTGCACCTTGAGCAACCCAGCCCCCGGCGCGAGAAGGGGCGCTATGTCCTTCGGATCCGGCGCGTCCGGCGTAAGAAGCACCGCGAGCCGGGGGTCGTCCTCCCGGACCATCGCGAGAAACTCCTGGTATTCGGCAAGCGCCGCTTCGAAGGCCTCCGCCTCTTCCGCCGCCTCGGCCAGCGTCCGCAGTCGCCCGCCAAGGGAATCGATCTCGTCTTGGTATGCCTGGCGGTCGGCATCCTCGAATTTGAGGCGGGGCTGCCGGGCGAGGAGTGCCTGCTGCCGCCCCTTCTCGGAAAAACGCAGGGCCTCCTCGATACTTCCTGCGGCAAATAATGAGGCGGTGAGCTCCCGGTAAAGGTCTTCCATTAATTTCACGCCCGGCGCATCGCGCACCAAAAACACCGCGGGCAGGCGGTCAAGCTCCCGCTCGGCTTCGCGCAGGCGATCCAGGCGCTCTCCCTCGCTGGCGGTGAGCGCCGCCTGATAAAGCGTGCGCCAGAGCCAGGCGGGCGCCACCGGCGCGGGGTCTGGCGCGCCTTTCGGGCCTCCCCCCAAAAGTGAGCGCGACAGGGCGATGTTCTGCCCGAGGGCCTGCCGCAGGTGCGGTTGGCCGGCGACGCTGCGCGAATCCAGCAGCTTCAGGCCTTCCTCTAACGCCGCCGCGGATTTGAGCGCGCTTTGGCTTTGCCGTCCAAGACCGTCGAGCGCCGCCCGTAGCGCCGCCTTTGCGGACGCCGGGGCCTCATCCTCCGCCCTCGCCACGCCGGAGCCGTGATAGGCCAGGGCGTGATGAAAGACCCCAAG
>QJWD01000425.1 GCA_003235465.1 Nitrospirota bacterium
CCGAGCGTGAACGTCGACGACAATTTCGACGCGCACCGCTTCGATTTTCATCCTCAGCTCTCGCTGCCCCTGCCCGTCTTCTCCTGGGGCGCCTTCACCCCCACCGTGGGCGTCCGGGAAACCCTGTACAGCAAGGGGCAAAGCGGCGGCGGCGAAACCGGCAGCTTCTCGCGCGAGCTGTTCGACATCGGCGCGGCGTTCGAGGGGCCCAAGGTGAACCGCGTGTTCACGACCGCCGGTGGAACCAAATTCAAGCACATCATCGAACCGCGTGTCGGCTACACCTTCGCCGACGACATCGGCGAGAGCGACCGTGGCAACATCAAGATCATCGACGAGGTCGACGTCGCCGGGCCGGAAAGCCGCCTGACCTACTCCCTCACCCAGCGGCTATTGAAAAAAAGCCGCGCGGAGGACGACAGCGTTTACACCCGCGAGGTGCTGCGCTTCGAAGTCAGCCAGAGTTACGACCTCAAGGAAGCCACCACCACGGTGGCCCCCGGCCAGAACCGCGAACCCTTCTCCAGCCTGCGTTTCGACCTCGACAGCCGCCTTTACGAGCCGATTCTTTTCAACGTCGACAGCACCTACGACATCCACGGCGGCCAGTTCGACACCCTGAACCTGGAGGCCGGCGTCAAGCCCACCTCCGATCTCATGTTGTACTTCGAACGCCGGTTCATCAGCGACGAATCCACCTTCATCACCGCCACCCTCGCCTGGGCGTTCACAGAGGGCTGGATCTTTCAGGCGAGCACCCGCTACGACGAGCGCGAAGATACTTTTCGTGAAAACAACCTGAGCATGTTATACGATAACAAGTGCCGCTGCTGGGGCCTAGGCGTCGACCTGATCGACCGGCAAATCATCTCCGGCGGAGAAATAAGGGACGAGACGCGCGTCCTGTTCAACCTCACCCTGCGCGGCCTCGGCAGCCTGCGCTCGAACCGCGACCAGGAGCTGTTGCACCGAACCTTTTAGCAAGACGCCGTCATGACATCAAAACAGGACATCGCAAACCGCCTCGCCGAGACCGCGCTCGACATCGGCGCCATCCGCCTGTCTCCCGAAGCGCCGTTCACCTGGGCCTCGGGTTACCAGATGCCGGTGTACAACGACAACCGCCTGCTCCTCGGAAAATACCAGCACCGCCGCCTGGTGGCCGACGGCTTCCTGGCCATCCTGAAAGACAACGCCATCGAGGCCGACGTCGTCGCCGGCACCGCCACCGCCGGCATCGCCCCGGCCACCACCCTTGCCGACCGGCTGGAGAAACCGCTGATCTACATCCGCCCGCAGGCGAAAAAACACGGCATGGGAAACCGCATCGAAGGCGTCCTGAAGGCGGGCGAGCGGGTGGTGCTGGTGGAGGATCTCATCTCAACCGGGCAAAGCGCCCTCTCTGCCCTGGAAGCGATCCGCGAGGCGGGCGGCCGGGTGACCGATTGCCTGTCCATATTCCACTATGGTTTCCCCGAGGCCGACGACGCCTTCGGGGCCCAAGGCTGCCGCCTCAATTCCCTCCTCACGTTCAAGGAACTTGTCGCCCGCGCGCTCGCTCTTGGCCGCATCACAGGCGAACAGATGGAGACCCTAAGGCCCTGGCGAGAGGACCCCTTCGGCTGGGGCGAGCGAAACGGATTCCCTAAAATAAATCGTTGAATTATCATATAGTTACAAGCAATACCCTGAGGCGCTTGGGGCACCTGATGCGGCCCGGGGAAGCGGTAAGTTAATGATTGACAGACACAGGGATTGATACTAATATGCCTAGTTCGTGCGCCCGGGAAATAGGCCGGCAACAGCCCGGCCTCTGCAAAACTGGCAGGCAGCCGGGGGATGATATGCCCCGCTCCGGCGGGCTTTAATTCACAATCTATCCGTATCAGGAAAACCATATAAGCAAGGGAGGCGTCAGGGAATGTCGAGATTAAAAGTTGGACCCATCGGCTTGTTACCGCCGTCCGCGGCGGCGGAAGGCATTTTTCAACCGGAAAAGGGCAGTGGCTACGAGCTGGTTGAAGGCGAGCATGTGCCCGAGGAAAAGGCCATCGAGACCGCCGCGCACCAGCTTCTGACGCGCAGGAACCCGACCCTGTTTCCCGGCCCCATGGTGGTCTGGGGGTGGAACGACGATGCCATCCACAAGGCGGAACTGTGCATGGAGCTGGTCAAGGAAGTTCCTGGCATGAACATCATTCCCATGCCCGACTACCGGCCGATTTATCCCAAGATCGACCCCGAGGCGGTGATCAACCCCTGCCACCCCAACCTGACGGTTCAGCACAACAAGATTCACGTTTGCGTGCTCATCGGCGTGCACTGCCATTTCGCGAACATCACCCTCAAGATGATCCGCGCGGGCACCCCCTGCTACACCATGGCGTTCTGCGCCTACGACGGCCATGAAGACGCCCTGCTCTCGATCCGCGACATCGATGGCGCGAAGATTGAGAAAATCATCCAGGCGGTGAAAAAAGCCAAGAAGGACGGCCTCGAGCCCTGGGGCCTGACCGCCGAAGGCAAGGAAGAACTCGAATCCATCCGCGCCATGAAGGAAAAAAACAAGGCTCCCACGAAAGAAGCCGCCAACCTCTTCATGGGCGAACTGGAACAGGGGCTGGACGAAAACGCGGAATAAGAAATACACCGGCCCGCGAGGCCGAAAAGATAACTCCATGGGCCTCCCCCCTGGAGTTTTTTTTTGCCTTAAACCCAGTCACCGGCGACAAAACCATTAGCCTGGCTATTGCGCTCTCCCGCTCCGGCAAAAAAGTTGCCAGGAGAAAATCCTACGTGTACCCTTAAAAGTCGCATCACCCCTGTTGCCGGCAAGCCGTCCGCACCCGGCTTTTCGCTTGTCTTTTTCCGGCGCTCAATCCATGAATCACGAGGGGAACCCCGTCCCCGCAACCCACAGGAGGCTCACCGTGACCCCACTCAAGCCTTTCTCGTTTCGCAACATCCTGATCCTGGCCCTGGTGGCGGCGCTTTTCATCCCGGCGGCGTCGACCTGGGCGGCG
>QJWD01000343.1 GCA_003235465.1 Nitrospirota bacterium
GGGCGACGAGGATGAACGTGTCGCCCGCTTCGATCGCCAGGTCATTTTCAGGGAGTTTCATTTCTCCCTGCCTGACGATGGCGCCGATCATCGCCCGCTCCGGAAATTTTAATTTGGAGAGGCTCTGCCCGACGATGGAAGAATCCGAACCCACGAGGATCTCCATCACCTCGGCGTCTTCCATCAATTTGAATACCGATATCACCTGCCCCTTGCGCAGGTTCTTCAGAATTGCGCTGACGGTGATCAGCCTCGGGTTGATGGTGATGTCGATGCCGATGGAATCGAGTATGGGCAGGTAATCGCGGGCGTGGGAGATGATCAGGGTGCGCTTGGCGCCCTTTTTCTTGGCCAGGAGGGCGGAGAGAATGTTGGCCTCGTCATCGTCGGAAAGGGCGAGAAAGAAATCGGCGTCGGCAAGGCCGATCTCGTTGAACAGCTTCATGTCGGTGCCGCTGCCATGGTGAACCACGGCGCGGGAAAGCACCTCCGCCGCCTTGTTGGCCTTTTCCAGCGAGGGCTCGATGATGCTGATGTCCTTCGTGGTCGCCTCCAGCGCCTGCGCCAGGTGGGCGGAAACGGGCGTCGCGCCATAGATCACAATTTTTTGGATCTCGTCGACGGTCTTGTTCAGCATCGGCAGGAGAAAGGGCAAAAACTCCTTGTCCACCACGGTGTAGATTTTATCGCCCGGCAGGATTATGTCCTGGATTTTCGGGATCATCAGCTTTCCGTCGCGCACGATGGCCACCACCAGGAAGGAGTCCATGGCCGACACGCCCGTCAGCTCCTCGATGGTTTTCCCCGCCAGGGGCGCGGTTTCGGGCACGTCGAATTCCCTGAGCAGGATCTCGCCGTCGGCAAATTCCGCCGCGTTGATGACGCCGGGGGTTTTCAGTATTTTCAGGACGGTGTTGATGATGATTTCGCCCGGGTTGATGGCCTGGTCGATGAACAGTTCGGACGGCGGGAAAACCTGGTTTGCGCCGGAAAACTCCATGTTCTTGAGCCTGGCGAACCGGTTCGCCACGTTGAACTTGGCGGCCAGGAAGCAGACCATGATGTTGACCTCGTCGCGCTCGGTGACGGCGATCACCATTTCCATGTTCTTGATTCCCGCCTGCATGAGGGTGCTCGGCAGGCAGGCGTTGCCGCGCACGGTGAGCACGTCGAGGGAATCGGCGATGGCGCTGATCTTCTTCGGATCGCGATCGACGATGGAGATGTCGTGCCCTTCTCTCGATAGTTCCTCGGCCAGGTTGGAGCCTACCAGACCCGCGCCAACGATCAGTATTCTCATAGGGCTCTTGAATGGCGGCGGGCCTTATCAAACGGTGGGGACGACCCGCCCGGGGGTTGAAAAACCGCCAGGTTATTTGGATTTGTTCAGGAACTCCAGGAAATCGGATTCATCCGACAGGAGGAGGGTGGTGCCGGTTTTCATGGAGTTCTTGTACGCCTCCATCGACCGGATGAAACTGTAAAACTCGGGGTCCTTGTTGAATGCCTCGGCGTAGATCTTGATCGACCGGGCATCCCCTTCACCCCGGGTTTCCTGCTCCTGCCGGTAGGCGTCGGCAATCAGGATGGTTTTCTCCTTGTCGGTGGTGGCGCGAATCTTGAGAGCCTCCTCCTTGCCTTCGGAGCGGTACTCCTTGGCGATGCGCTCGCGCTCGGTGCGCATGCGCCGGAAAATGGAGTCGGCGATGCTGGGGGGCAGGTCGGTGCGCTTGATCCTCACCTCGACCACCTCGATGCCATATTCGCGCGCCTTTTTATCGGCCTCCTTGGATACCTTTTCCATGATGACTTCGCGCGTCTCGGTGACGATGTCGATGAGATCGTGGGTGCCGATCTCGACGCGCAGCTCGGAATAGATGATATCGTCGAGCCGCGAGCGGGCGTTGGCCTCGTCGCGGACGGTTTCAAGGAACCTGAGGGGGTTCACGATGCGCCAGACGGTGAAGTTGTCGATCAGCAGGTTTTTCTTGTCCCGCGTGATGACCTCGGCGGGCTGCGAGTCGTGATCGAGGAGCTGGTTGGAGAAGTATTTGACTTGCTGGAATAAGGGCAGCTTGAAATAAAGCCCGGGTTCGCTGATGGTTTCCTTCGGCCGCTGCAGTTCGAGAACGATGGCGCTTTGCGTCATGTTCACGGTGAACATCGCCGAGGACATGAGCAGGATGACGGCGACGCCAATGATAATGAGGGTGTTCTGCTTCATCGGATTTATTTCCTGGGTTCCAGCGGCAGCGGGTTCTTGGACAGGGGCAGAACCGGCAGGACGCCGGAGCCTTTGGAGCCCATGACGTACTTCTCGACATCCGGAAGTATTTCCTCCATCGTTTCCAGGTAGATCCGCTTGCGGGTGATGTTTGGCGCTTTCTTGTACTCCTCGTACTGGGAGAGGAATCGCTTCGCGTCACCTTCGGACCGCTTGATTTTTTCCTCGCGGTAGGCCTCGGCTTCGCGGAGGATCTGCGCCGCCCGCCCGCGCGCCTCGGGGATCACCGCGTTTCGATACCCCTGGGCCTCGTTGATCAGGCGCTCCTTGTCCTCCTTGGCGCTGACCACGTCCTTGAACGCGTCGGCCACCTGCTTCGGCGGGTCCACGTCCTGCAACTGCACGGTGACAACTTCGATGCCGGACTGGTATTTTTCGAGCAGCGTTTGGATCTGTTGCTTGGCCAGATCCTGAATTTCGGCCTTGCCGATGGTCAGCGCTTCGTCGATTTTCTTGCTGCCGATGATGCCGCGAATGGCGGTCTCCGCTGCGTCGCGCACCAGCTTGTTGGGCCGGCGCACATTGAACAGGTAGGAAACGGAATCGGCGATGCGGTACTGCACCACCAGCTTGATGTCGACTATATTCTGGTCTCCCGTCAGCATGAGCGATTCGGCGGGTTTCCCCTGCACCGCGCCGGAGCTAGTGGCGCGAAAGCCGATTTCGGCGCGCTGCACCTTGCGCACTTTCGGCATCCTGGCGTGTTCGATGGGCGAGGGAAACTTGAAATGCATGCC
>QJWD01000214.1 GCA_003235465.1 Nitrospirota bacterium
TGGAGGAAATTCCCGGTGATTTCGCTCGATGGACGGCACGCATAATCGTGCGTGGGAGTGGGTTCCCGCGCCATGGCAGCCCGTGGTTCTCCTGGCTCTGTGCCTGGTTGCGCTGGGTTTCTTTCTCTCCGGGGCGTGGCCCAAATTGCGCCTGCTGCAAAAGGCGCGGCCCGAAAACCGGTTCGACCGGCCGCTCCTGCGCCTGAAAGACACGATCCAGATCGCGTTTCTGCAGGTCAAGCTGTTCCGGGAGCCCGCCGCCGGGCTGATGCACGCCCTGATCTTCTGGGGATTTCTCATCCTTCTGGTGCGCGCGGGGCAGTTTTTTCTCATCGGTTTTTTCCCGCGCGCGGCGCTTTCGCCGGCGCTGGGGGGCGTGTACGGGGCCTACAGCCTGGCCCGGGACGGCGTGGTCGCCCTGGTGCTGCTCGCGGTGGCGTACGCCCTGGTGCGCCGGCTTTTGCTCCGCCCACGGCGGCTCACCCTCTCCGGCGAGGGGATCCTGATTCTCGTCCTGATTCTGCTGATCCTGCTCAGTGACGTTGTTTTCGAGGCCGCCCACGCCGCCCGCGAACCGGCGGCGGCGACCTGGCTTAACCCCCTCGGCCTGCTGGTTTCGGGTCCGCTATCGGCGCTGGCCCCGGGCGCGCTCGTGCACCTGCACAACCTGGCCTACTGGGCTCATGTGAGCGCCATCCTGTTTTTTCTCACCCTGCTGCCGAGGGGCAAGCATTTCCACATCCTGACTTCGATTCCCAATGTCTATTTCTCACGTCCCGGGGAGGGCGGCGTCATTCGCCGAATCGACTTCGAGAACGAAACCAGGGAGACCTTCGGCGTCACCCGCATCGACGAATTCACCTGGAAAAGCCTGCTCGATCTCCACACCTGCACCGAATGCGGCCGCTGCGACCGCTTCTGCCCGGCATTCAACTCGGGTAAGCCTTTGTCGCCGAAACAGCTCACCGTCGACCTCAGGAACCACCTGAACGCGCAACCCGCAGGCGAAGCGGCGGAGCTTCTCGGTGAGGTGATCGATGATGAAACGCTCTGGTCCTGCACCACCTGCGGGGCGTGCGAGGCGGAGTGCCCGGTGATGATCGAATACGTCGGCAAGGTGATCGACATGCGGCGCGGCCTGGTGCTCACGCACGACCGCTACCCGGAAGAACTCGCCCAGGCCTTCCGCTCGCTGGAGGCCAACAGCAACCCCTGGGGGTTCCCGAAAGACACCCGCGCCGACTGGGCCCGTGAGCTGAACATTCCCCTTTGGGACAAGGCGCGGCCGGCGGAATACCTTTATTTCGTCGGCTGCAACGGCGCCTTCGACAGCCGCGGGCAAAGAATCGCGCGCGCCACGGCCGCCTCGCTGAAAGCGGCGGCGGTGGATTTTGCCATCCTCGGCACCGATGAAGGCTGCACCGGAGACCCGGCGAGGCGGGCGGGAAACGAATACCTGTTCGACCTTCTGGCAAGCGAAAACGCCAGCACCTTCAGGGAGAAGGGGGTGCAAAAGGTCATCACCCATTGCCCGCATTGTCTGAACTCGCTCAAGAACGAGTACCCGGAATTCGGCGCCAGGCTGGAGGTGATCCACCACTCCGAGCTCCTCGCCCGGCTGATGCGGGAGGGACGCCTGCCCAGGGGCGGGGAGGGGGACGGGCGCGTGGTGTTTCACGATTCCTGTTACCTGGGGCGGCATAACGGCGTCTACGACGCGCCCCGCGAAGTGGTGCCAGGGGGAGGGCCGCTCGAGGTCCAGAACAGCCGCGACCAGGGCACCTGCTGCGGCGCCGGCGGCGCCCGTTTCCTGCTCGAGGAGAAGACCGGCGAGCGCATGAGCCACCGCCGGGTCGACGAACTCCTCGAGGCCAAGCCCGACACCATCGCCACCGCCTGCCCCTTTTGCGTCCTGATGCTGGAGGACGCCCTCAAGGCCAAAAACCCGGCCCGGCCGGTGAAAGTGCGGGATGTCTCCGAACTCGGTGGCACTTAGCCGGAACCCTTGTGCTGCCCGCGCGTTTCTATTATGATTAGGGTTTTGACCGACCTTCGCTCAAGGCCCCCGTGAACGATCATAAAGACAGCCAGGACGCGCCGGACGCACCGCCGGTGCATTTCATTCAACACCGGATCGAGGAAGACAACCGCGCGGGCCGGTTTGGCGGCGAGGTGCTCACGCGCTTTCCGCCCGAACCCAACGGCTACCTGCATATCGGTCACGCCAAATCCATCTGCCTCAATTTCGGCCTGGCGCGCACCTTCGGCGGCAAGTGCAACCTGCGTTTCGACGACACCAACCCGACGCGCGAGGAGAGCCGGTTCGTCGATGCCATCCGCGAGGACGTCCGCTGGCTCGGCTTCGACTGGGGCGAGCGCGAGTTTTTCGCTTCCGACTATTTCGAGGCGCTGCACGACTGGGCGGTGGAGCTGATCCGAAAAGGCCTGGCCTACGTCGATGACCAGAGCGCCGACGCCATCCGTGAACACCGCGGCACCCTCACCGAGCCGGGGCAGGACAGCCCGCACCGCAACCGCGCGGTGGAAGAAAACCTGGAGCTCTTTCGGCGCATGCGCGAGGGCGAATTCGGCGATGGCGAGCGCGTGCTGCGCGCCAAGATCGACATGGCCGCGGCCAACCTCAACCTGCGCGATCCTGTTTTGTACCGCATCCTGAAAGCGCCGCACCACCGCACCGGCAACCGCTGGTGCATCTACCCCATGTACGACTGGGCGCACGGGCAAAGCGATTCCCTCGAGGGCGTCACCCATTCCCTGTGCACGCTGGAGTTCGAGGACCACCGGCCGCTTTACGACTGGTTCCTGAACGCCCTCGGCGTGCATCACCCGCGGCAGATCGAATTCGCCCGGCTCAACCTGACCTACACCGTGCTTAGCAAGCGCAAGCTTTTGGCGCTGGTCGGCGAGGGCCATGTGGCCGAGTGGGACGACTCGCGCATGCGGACGCTCTCCGGGATCAGGCGGCGGGGCGTGCCGCCCGAGGCGATCCACGATTTTTGC
>QJWD01000123.1 GCA_003235465.1 Nitrospirota bacterium
CTTCCTCGAGACCCTCCCCGAAGGGGTGGACCGGGAGGCGGTGGAAGAAACCGAATACCGCGACAAGGCGGTGCTCATCGTCCCCTGCGATGCGCCCCTCATCACGCCGCACGAGGTGGAGCATTTCATCCGCCATGCGGACATAGAGAATTACGACCACGTGCTCGGCCTGACGGCGGAGGAAAGCCTCAGGCATTTTTATCCGGGCCGGGGCCGGCCGGGCATCAAGATGGCCTATCTGCACCTCAAGGAGAAAAGTTTCCGGCTGAACAACCTGCATCTCGTCAAACCGGCCCGCATCGAGAACAGGCACTACATCCAGACCATGTACCAGTACCGCTACCAGAGGAATTTCAAAAACCTGATCCTGTTCGGGCTGTCCTTGTTCGGCAAGGACAAGGCGGCGCATTACCGCTACTACATCGGCCTGCAGATGGGCCTGTTGTTCGGCGGGCTGGGCTGGAATTGGCCGCTCGGGTATTTCAGGACCTGGGTGCCGAAGCGCGAGCTGGAGAGAAGCATTTCAACGATCATGAAAACCCGGTTCATGGCGATGGAGGTGCCGTTCCCCGGCGCGGCGCTCGATATCGATAACGACAGGGATTATGAAGCCATGAAGGCGCGGTTCGATGAGTGGCGTGAGTACTTGAGCCATCCCGAGAATTCCCTTCTATTGCAATCGAATTGAACCCGAACCGCATGGGTCAGGCAGGCCGTTTCTTGCGTTAGCCTAACACCAGGAATAAATGAAACAGGATCATATCAGGAATTTTTCCATCATCGCCCACATCGACCACGGCAAATCCACCCTGGCCGACAAGCTCATCCTGCTGACCGGCGCGCTGGACAAGCGCCAGATGAAGGACCAGGTGCTCGACAGCATGGATCTGGAGCGCGAGCGCGGCATCACCATCAAGGCGCAGACGGTGAACCTCCGCTACAAGAGCCCGAAGGGCGGCGAGTACGGCTTCAACATGATCGACACCCCCGGCCACGTCGATTTCACCTACGAGGTGTCGCGCAGCCTGGCCGCCTGCGAGGGCGTTCTTCTGGTGGTGGACGCCACCCAGGGCATTCAAGCGCAGACTATCGCCAACCTCAACCTGGCGATGAAGAACAACCTGAGCATCATCCCTGTCATCAACAAGGTGGACCTGCCGAGCGCCAACCCGGAATCGGTGCGCGAGCAGCTGGAAGACGTTCTGCAGATCGAAGCGCACGACGCCATCCTGGCGAGTGCCAAGGAGGGCATCGGCATCGACGAGTTGATGGAGGCCATCGTGGAGCGCATCCCGCCGCCCACGGGCGATGCCGAGAAGCCGCTCAAGTGCCTTTTGTTCGACGCCTGGTACGATGCGTACCGCGGCGTCATCGTCCTCATCAAGGTGGTGGAGGGGGCCCTCGCCGTCGGCGACCCGGTCCTCCTCATGGCCACGGGGCGAAAGTTCGAGGTCGAGGAGCTCGGCATGCTCACGCCGCAGGCGAAGAAGGTGGATTCGCTCAAGGCCGGCGAGGTCGGCTACATGATCGCCAACATCAAGGAGCTCGACCAGACCAAGATCGGCGACACCGTCACCCACGCCGAACGGCCCACGGAAAGCCCGCTGCCGGGCTACAAGGAAGTGAAGCCGATGGTGTTTTCCGGGCTCTACCCGATCAGCGGCGACCAGTACGAAATGCTGCGCGACGCCCTCAAGAAACTGACGCTCAACGACGCCTCGGTTTCCTACGAGGCGGAAACCTCCACCGCCCTCGGCTTCGGCTTCCGCTGCGGGTTTCTCGGGCTTTTGCACATGGAGATCGTGCGCGAGCGCCTGGAGCGGGAGTACAACGTCGAACTATTGACGACGGCGCCCACCGTCGTCTACAAGGTCATCACCTCGAGCGGGGAGATCATCCATATCGACAACCCGTCCAAGCTCAAGGGCATCAAGAACGTCGAGCACCTGGAGGAGCCGTACGTGAGGGGCACCATCATCATGCCGGAAGAATACATCGGCGTCATCATGGGGCTCACGCGCGACCGGCGCGGCATTCAGACGAAAATGGAATACCTGGCGCCGGGCACGGTGCTGCTCGAATACCACCTGCCGTTCAACGAAATCGTGCTCGATTTTTACGACCGCCTCAAATCCAGCACCCGGGGTTACGCCTCGTTCGACTACGAGTTTTTGGATTTCAGGCCCTCGAATCTGGTAAAGTTGGACATTCTCCTGAACGGCGAACTGGTGGACGCCCTGTCCCTGATATGCCACAAGGACAAGGTCTACTACCTGGGAAGGGAGCTCGCCAAGAAACTGAAGGAGCAGATTCCCCGGCAGATGTACGAGGTGATCATCCAGGCCGCGGTGGGCAGCAAGGTGCTGGCGCGCGAAACCATCAAGGCCCTGCGCAAGAACGTGCTGGCCAAGTGCTACGGCGGCGACATCACCCGCAAGAGGAAGCTGCTCGAAAAGCAGAAGGCGGGCAAGAAGAAAATGAAACAGGTGGGAAAAGTGGAGATTCCGCAGGAGGCCTTCCTCGCGGTGCTGAGGACCGATGTCAAATAACGACGCGAAGAGCGCCGCCGAAACCGAGGTGGAAAAAAACCAGAAGAGCGTTTTCAGGGAATACGCCGAGGCGATCATCATCGCGCTTCTGCTCGCCCTGTTCATCCGCACCTTCATCGTGCAGGCGTTCAAGATTCCCTCCGGCTCGATGGAAGAAACCCTGTTGATCGGCGATCACATCATCGTTACCAAGTACTCCTACGGCCTGCACATCCCCAACGAAATCCTCCTGATCGGCACGCAGCTGTTCAGGGACATCGTCCTCTTCCAGAAAACGCCCGAGCGCGGCGACATCATCGTCTTCAAGTTTCCGCGCGATGAAAAGCGCGACTTCATCAAACGCGTGATCGGCCTGCCGGGGGACATCCTCGAAGTGCGCCGGCAGCAGGTGTTCATCAACAGCAAGCCCTACGCAGATCCGCACGCGCGGCACACCCGGCCGCCGCCGGACGAGCCCTTCTTCCCG
>QJWD01000364.1 GCA_003235465.1 Nitrospirota bacterium
GGCGGCATCCTCGGCTTCAACCGCACGGTCGAGGCCGATACCGCCCGCGAAATCCTCAAGAATTTCGTCGAGGCGGTGGTTGCGCCCGGTTACGACGACGAAGCGCTGAAGTTGTTCGGCGAAAAGAAAAACATCCGTCTCATGGTCATGCCGGAAGCGGGCCCACCGGCGAAAAGCCTGGACCTCAAGCGGATCGGCGGCGGCCTCCTGGTGCAAAACGCCGATGCCGTCACCCTGAACCGGGACAGCCTGAAGACCGTCACTCGAAAAGCGCCGGAGCCTAAGCAACTGAGCGACCTGGAGTTCGCCTGGATCGTCGCCAAGCACGTGAAGTCCAACGCCATTGTTTATGCGCGGGGCCTGAAGACCCTGGGCGTCGGCGCCGGCCAGATGAGCCGGGTGGATTCGGCGCGGCTGGCGGTAGAGAAGGCGCTGGAACCCCTCACCGGCTGCGTCATGGCGTCGGACGCGTTCTTCCCGTTCCGCGACTCGGTGGACGCCGCGGCGAAGAGCGGGGTTTCGGCCATCATTCAGCCGGGCGGGTCGATCCGCGACGAAGAGGTGATCGGCGCCGCCGACGAGCATGGCATGGCCATGGTGTTCACCGGCATACGCCATTTCAAGCATTGATCCAGCGGGCACCTTCCCCTTTTTCTCCTCCTTCCGGCCCGGTGCCCTGGAAAAGGAGTCTCTCTTGCCCAGGAAGTTTCTTTATTCTGCGGGGCTCACGCTCTCTCTCCTGTTCCTTTTCTTCCTCGCCTGGGAAGCGCGGTTGAGGCCGGATGACCTGGCTCCCATCGTTCGCGCGGCGCTTCTCCTGCTCGCAGTGCTTCTGGCGTTTGCCGCGATTTTCCTGGGAGGCCAGGACCTTCGGCAAGAGGCCGATTCCACCAGGCGGCTTCGCCGCGAGATCGGTGACCTTAAAACCAGCCAGGCCGCGCTTGAGGAATTCGCCGCCGTTGCCGCGCACGATCTTAAAGAACCGCTTCGCAAGGTTTTGTTGTTTGGCGATCGGCTGAAGCACCGTTTCGGCGCGTTGCTCGATGACGCGGGAAAGGATTACCTCAGGCGCATGCAGGACGCCGCGGGCCGCATGCAGGCCCTCATCGACGCCCTGCTCATGCGCGCGCGTCTTGACAGCGAGGCGCTCGAATTAACCGATGTCGACCTTGGAGAAGTTTTATGTTCGATCCAGGATGATCTGGAACCGCGTATCGAAGCCACCGGGGCGCGGGTGCAGGTGGGCGACCTGCCCACCCTTCGCGCCGACCGGGTGCAGATGCAGCAACTGTTTCAAAACCTCATGTCGAACGCCCTCAAGTTCCACCTGCCCGACCGGCCGCCGGAGATCCTGATCGAATCGCGCCCCGGCGAACGTGCCGGAACCTGGGAAGTTCATGTCTCCGACCGCGGCATCGGCATCGACGAAGCGCATCGCGACCGCGTGTTCCAGCCCTTCGAGCGTCTGCACGGAAAGGGCGCCTACGAAGGCAGCGGCATGGGGCTTGCGATCTGCCAGCGCATCGCCGAGAGGCACGGCGGTTCGATTCGCGTCGAAAGCGCCGGTGACGGGGGCGGCGCGCGGTTTGTCGTCTGCCTCCCGGGACAGGCTGGCAAGAGTGAGGAGGCTGAATGAAACGTCTCCGGCTATCCCGATCGACGCTAAAGAGAATTCTTGCCGGCCTCGTTGTGCTGCTTGCCGTGGGCGCGCTGTTCGGCGTTCCCTGGCTAAACGGGCTTCAGCAAAAATCGCCCGAGACGTTTGCAACCCTCTGTGGCCACTTCAAAAAGTTCCGCTGGATCGAAGCGGCGCGCCGCGCCCGGGCGCTCGATTCCCTCACCGCCGAGGAGGCAAAAGCGCTGCGTTACCGGCAGTGGCGGGAGCGCATCGAGGCGGACCCCAATCTCGAACTTGAAACAAGGAAGAGCGAGACGAAAAAGCGCGAGGAGAGCGGGAAGGAGCGGGGCGAGGGCCACAGGCTGGCGCTGGATCGATTAACCGGCCAGACGGCTAATGAGCAGGCCGGCAGGCCGGCGGTGTTTGCCCTTCGTGAGCCGTGGAAGCTCTCGGTGGCGCTCCGCGACCAGTGCAGAAAGTTTCTCGAGATCGAGTGGCGGCGGGCCGCAACCGCCGGCGCGCGCGCCGGGATTTCCGATGCGGCGGGGAAGTGCGCGTATTGGGTGCCGCTCAGCGACGACGAGCAGGTGGTGTTCAAGGCGCTCGCGGGCCTGCGCGACAAGATGGACTACGCCAACTACCTGCTGCTGCTGGACGCGCTTAAGATTTCCTCGCAGGAAGTGCTGGGTTTCGAGGAGCGCCTGCGCCGAATGGCGGACAGTTTTTCGCCCACCTGATAGCGTCCCGGCCTGGAGGAGGTTTTAGCGATCCGTCCGGTGATCGCCCAAGGCGCGCTGGAGAGTTTTACCGCCCCGTTTGGCGGTCAGGGCCTGGAGGAGGTTTCGGCGATCCGCCCGGTGAGGGCCTCAAGAGCGGAAGATAATTGCTTGATCTCGTTGTTGGTCTTGATTTCAGGCAGCGGGGTTTCGCCGCCCGAATCCACATACTGGATCAGTTTCTTGAGCGGCCTGACCACCATGTTGATTGTGTAGAGCCCGCCGATAACCGAAACCAGGCTGCCGATGATGGCGAGCCCCACCATCTCGCCCTTCAGGCGGTCGGCGCTTTTGCTGATGCGGTTTTTCAGGAAGGCGATCTGCTCCGCCGTCTGGATTTCGGGCTGCATGTTGGCGACGATGCGCTCGAACTGCCCGAGCTGAATATAAAGATAAAATGCCGCGTAGCCCAGGCAGGAGATTGTTACGATATAGCCGGTCATGAGCAGGTTGACGATGCTTTTCTTCTCGCCGGGCAGCTCTTCCCTGAATATGCGATTCTGGCTCATAACTTTCCTTTAACTTCAGATTCGTAGCGTTTTCTGAGCACCGGGTACAGGCCGTACGGCTTGTACTTTCCCATATCCAGGTGGGCGATGCGGTCGCCCGGGCTC
>QJWD01000083.1 GCA_003235465.1 Nitrospirota bacterium
GAAAATTTTCCCCTGCTTGCTCTTGATGTTGAAGCGCGCGCGCTCGGCCGCAAGCCGGGTGCCGCCCTGGGCGGTGAACACGATGTTGCCCCTGGCCTCGCCCAGGCCTGTCGTCCGGTTGATCCTCACCTTGTCCGCCGTCAGGGTGCGGTCCTCGAAACGCACGACGACGTTGCCCCAGGCCTTGACGGTGTCGGTCTCGCCGTCTTGCACCATGTGGTCCGCCGCCACGTCGACGGATTCGTCGCCGGCCCGCGCCTCAGCCGCGAAGGCGAGGAGGGCCGCCAGGAATAGGAGTATCAGGTTCAGTTTCATGTGCCAGGGCCCGCCGTGCTTCGGCGACGGTGAAAATGGAACCGGTGACGAGAACCAGGTCGCCGGGCCGCGCCGCCGCCCGCGCAAGTAGAAGCGCCTGGCCGACGGTGTCCGCGGTTTCGATGATGATGTTCCTTGCTGGCTCGCCGGGTTGCCGGAGCCTGCCCGCCAGCTGGGCGGGTTCTTCGGCGCGCTCCTGATCCGGCCTGGTGAACACGACATGATCGGCCAGCGGCCTGAAAAGGTCCAGCATGTCGCCTGCCGGTTTGTCCTTGAGAATGCCGAGGACCAGAATCAGGCGGTCGTACGGGAACAGTTCCCGCAGCGATTGTGTCAATTTCATGACGCCATCGGTGTTGTGCGCGGCGTCGAGCACCAGCCACGGCTGCTTGGCCATCACCTCCAGCCGGCCCGGCCAGCGTGCGTTTTTGAGGCCAAAGCGGATGGCGGCTTCATCGATTTCCGGGCGCCATTTCGCCAGCCAGAGCGCCGCCGCCGTGGCCAGGGCGGCGTTGGTGACCTGATGATGGCCGATGAGCGCCGTTTCGAGGCCCTGAAGGCGGTGCGGCCCCCAGTCGAAATCCAGCGTTTGCCCCGTGGCGCTTAAGCGCCTGAGCGTCGCATTGAAGGTGTCGCCGAAGCGGTATAGCGCCGCCTGCTCGGCCTGTGAGCGGCGGGCGATTTCATCAAACGCCCCGGCATCTTCACAATGAGCAAAAACCGTACCGTTCTCCTTGATAATAAAGGCCTTCTCCCGTGCGATGCCGGAGAGCGACGGGCCCAGGTATTCGCCGTGGTCGTGGCCGATGGAGGTGATGATCGCCACCTCGGGCCGGCACAGGTTGGTGGCGTCGAGGCGGCCGCCGAGGCCGACTTCGATGACGTTGAACGTTGCCCCCGCCTGGTGAAAATACAGGAAGGCGAGCACGGCGCCGAACTCGAAATAGGTGAGGGGAATGCCGAGGTGGGCGGAGGCGTCCCGAATGCGGCGGGTAAATTCGATAAGGGCGTCCGCCGGAATCGGCACGCGGCCGAGCTGCACGCGCTCGCTGAAATCGTCGAGATGCGGGGTGGTGAACAGGCCCACCCGGTGCCCCGCCTGGCGCAGGATCGATTCGAGAAACGCCGCCGTGGAGCCCTTGCCGTTGGTGCCGGCGATGTGCACCGTCGGCACTTTTAGCTCCGGGTTTCCGAGATGGGCGAGAATGCGGGCGGTGTTCTCGAGGCCGAGGCGCATGCCCTGGCCCTTGAGACCGGAAATGTAATGGAGCGCGTCCGCATGGGTTTTAAGGGGCATGGCGATCTTGATGAAAGGCGCGGCGGGGCTCATCCCGTTTCGCCGATTGATTGTTGGAGCGTAAGATGATATCACACTCGGGAACCGCCCGCCCGCCGGCGGGTTTCGCGGTTCCCTTCGAGGTCGACCCCATGCCATCATCTCGTCTTTGCCTGCCCCTTGTTCCGCTTGCCTCACTTGGCGAGGCGGATCTCGCCGGCTGGGCCGCCGGAGGGCCGGATTTTTCCCCATACCCCAAAGTGGAGATCGCCGACGGCGAGTTCGGCTTTGCCGACTACGCTGTGTTGATCGATGAGAGCAGCGGCGGGGCGTTGCTCCCCACTGGCGGGCTGGCGCTTTTTCAGACAGCGGCGGGGGAGGCGGTGGACGATGTGTTTGCCATCGCCGTCCGGGGCGGCGGGGCGGCGGTCCGCCGCTTGATCGCAAGGCCCATGGGCGCGGAAGGGGAGGGGCGCGTCCGCAAAAGTTTCATGACGCCGACGCCGCTGCACGTTCCCGGCAGCCGCATCTCTCCGATTCCAAGGAGCGCGCACGACATGCTGTTCCATGTTCCGCTGACCGGCCAGGGGCCGGTGGCGGTGGTCCCGCCTTCCCGCGTGCTCTTCCTGCACCCTCTCATGGCGGTGATCCCGCCGGGGTATTTTTGCATCCCCGGCTGATCCTTGCTCTCCCCAGTTTCCCGGGTTCCTGCTTGCCGGGCTGGGGCAAGGCAGCGGGGAATTTTATTTTTCCCGGTGGGTCTTTTTATCAGCGGTACGTTCGCTTAGGGAGGGGTATGGAACCGGTATTCAGACACCTGCTCATTCTCATGGTGGTGGTGTGGACCGCGGCGGTGGTCTTGCGCCGCGTGGGGCTGCCCACCATCTTCGGCGAGCTGGTGGCCGGGGTGATTCTCGGCCCCGCGGTGCTCGACTGGGTGCACCCCAACGAGACCATCGATATTCTCGCCGAGATGGGGATTTTCTTCCTGATGCTGCACACCGGCGTCACCACCGAACCGAGGGAATTTTTCAAGGCGGTCAAAAGCTCCTTGGGCGTCGCCATCGTCGGGGCGGTGGTGCCCTTTGCCGTCAGCATGGGGGTGGCGCTGGCGTTTGGCCTGGCGTGGCAACCGGCGTTGTTCGTCGGCCTCACTCTGACGGCGACGGCGGTGGTCATCACCCTCAAGATATTCCAGGACCTTGGCCTGCAGCAAACCGCGATGGCCCGCATCGTTGTCGCCGCCTGCATGGTCGATGATCTTCTCACCCTGCTCCTGTTCAGCCTGCTGCTCGGCATGCTGAACGGCGAGAGCCTGGGCCTTGTGGGAGCGATGTGGATCATCGTCAAGGTGGTGTTGTTCTTCGGCCTGGTGATCGCATCGGGAAAATGGTTTTACCCCATCCTCAAGCACCC
>QJWD01000355.1 GCA_003235465.1 Nitrospirota bacterium
ACAGCGACGACCTCGCCCGCCTCGGGCCGGGCATCGCGGAGTTTTCTCTCAACCAGGTTCCCTACAACCTGCTCGAGCGCGAATACGAAGGCAAAACGCGCGACCTGTGCGAACAGGCGGGCATCGGCTACATGGCCTACTCGCCCACCGCCCAGGGCCTGCTCGCAGGGCGCGTGGACGCCAAGGCGCGAAACTTCCCCACCCGGGAAAACAACCCGCTGTATCAGGAGCCGGTTTTCAGCCGCACGGCTCGCGTTCGCGCGTCAGTCGAGGAGATCGCCCGCGAAACCGGGGCAGCCCCGGCGGCGGTGGCGGTGGCATGGGCGCTGGCCCAGAAAAACATCTTCACCGCCATCGTCGGCTCGCGCAAGGTGGAGCAGGTAGCGGGGTTCGCCCGCGCCATGGAACTTGAGCTCAGTGAAGATCAACTGAAAAAGCTGAGCGGCGCGAGCGTCGCCTTCGCCAACGCAAGGCCGTGATCCCGCCCAATAGACCCCAAGGGTCATAAAGAGCCCACCATGCAGGACGACGAAAAATGGCAGGAGCCCTTTGAAGACGAAGGCATCACCCTGGGGCCGGAGGAAGCGCTCAAGCGGGAAATCGACCGGTCGAAAGCCCTCAAGGTGGACCGCCTGAAACTTCGGGACCGCATCGAAACGCTTGAAAATGAAAACGCGGCGCTCAGGAAAAAAATTGCCGACGCGGCAAGCGGGGCCGCCGCCAGGGAAAGCGGCTTACAGGGAACTTCCGATTCAAGCCCGGCGGCGCAAACGGCGCGCTACCCGCTGGCCACCCTGATTTTTGCCTTGCTCGCGGGCCTGTTCCTTGTCTTGTGGTTGCGAGCCTGATGGCGCGGCGAGGCCCGTTTATAAATTGGCATGCTGGGCAAATTTAATGTAAAATCCGCCCCAGGATGCCGAGAAAAATTGAATCCTTGACCGCGAGCCGCCATCCTACACCTTAAGCGGTCTGACCCAATGGTTTCAACCGGCGGATTAGCGCCGGATGCGCTCTCATAAAAATAAACAACTCGATTGCAACCTTTTTAGAAAGGAATGGGGAGAAAATATGTGGGTATATGAATTTCTTCACGTACTGGTCGGCATTCTGTGGATCGGCTTGCTGTATTTCTTCAACCTGGTTCAGGTGCAGTCCATGCCTCAAATGACCGAGGCGGGCGCGGCGAAACCCTACACCCAGATCATTCTGCCCAAGGCGCTCTTTCTGTTCCGCTGGGCGGCAGCGCTCACGGTGATCACCGGCATCGCGTACTACATCGCCGGCCGCGGAACGGTGGAAGGCATCCCGAGCCCCGAGATCATGGTGGGCATGCTGCTCGGCATCATCATGGCCGGCAACGTCTGGTTCATCATCTGGCCGAACCAGAAGAAAATCATCGCCGGCGAGCTGGAAGGCGACGCCCTGGCGAAAGCCAAGCGGCATGCGTTTCTCGCCAGCCGCACCAACGCCTGGCTGTCGCTGCCGATGCTGGTCGGCATGGTGAGCGCCAACCACGGCGGCCTCGGCTTCTGACACCGCATCAACCCGCAAGCACCAAACCCGCTTCCCGCGAGGGAGGCGGGTTTTTTTATTCCACCGTCAGCGCCGCCATCGGGTCGAGGCGCGACGCCTTGATCGCGGGGCCGACGCCAAACAGCAGGCCGATCAGCACGCACACCCCCGTCGCCACATAGATCGAAGGCAGGTTGAGCACCAGGGTCCACGGGCCGAAACGGTCGAGCCCCAGGGTGACGGCGACGCCGAGCGCGATGCCGATGCCGCCGCCGATGAGGCCGATGGCCACCGACTCGAGAACGAATTGGCGAACGATATCCCAGCGGGTGGCGCCAAGCGCCCGCCTCAGGCCGATCTCGCGCGTGCGCTCCTTCACCGAAATCAGCATGACGGCGAGAATGCCGACGCCCCCCACCACCAACGAAATCGCCGCCACGCCGACGATCAGGCGGGTGAACAGCTCGCTGGTCTCCTTTTTCAGCTCTTCGAGATCGAGCTGGCTGACGATGGTGAAATCGTCGTCCGCACCTTCCCGCAGGCGGTGCTTGTCGCGCAGGACCTCGCGTATCTGCCTGACGGCGCGGTCGATCTGCTTTCGGGAGCTGGCGCGGGCGTAGAGGGTGCTGATGAAATTCTTGTTGAGCACCCGGCGCTGCAAGGTGCTGAGTGGCAGCACGATGATGTCGTCCTGATCCACGCCGTCGCTGTCCAGCCCCTTGGCGCGAAAAACGCCGATGACCTTCACGGGAATCTGGCCGATGCGCAGGATTCGGCCCACCGCCTCTTCGCCGCCGAACACATTCTTCACTACCGTCTGCCCCACCACCACCACGCGGCCCGCCTGGCGCAAATCCTTTTCATCGAGAAACACGCCGGACGCCACCGCGTAATCGCGCACGGTGAGAAAACCCGGCGTCGAACCGGCGACGGTGGTCTCGTAGGCCTGGTTGCCGGCCTTCACCTGCATGCGCTGGAAATCGAACGGCACCACCTCGGAAAGTTCGGGAACCTCCTCCCTAAGCCTGCGCGCATCGCGGACGGTGAGCGTGGTCACGCTGCCGGTGAGGCGCAGCTGGCCGCCGCGTCTTTTCATCTCGCCGGCGTTGATGGTGATGAGGTTTTCCCCCATCTGGGCGATGACGTCCATCACCTCCTGCTCCGACCCCTTGCCGATGGACACCATGATGATCACCGAGGCGATGCCGATCATGACCCCGAGCGAAGCGAGGAACGTCCTCGTTTTGTTGGCGAGGAGCGTCATCACGGTGATGCCGAGGGGGGCGCCTGCTCTCATGGCCTCACCGGATCGCCTCTTCGGGGCTGAGGCGCGCCGCCTGGCGGGCGGGCTGAATGCCGAACACAAGCCCGATGACGCTGGAAAACACGAAGGCCAGGACGAAGGGCTCCCAGGTCACGCGCGTGGGCAGGAAATCGAATCGCTTGAGGAGGAGCGAGATGGCAAGCCCGGTGGCCACGCCGAACAAGCC
>QJWD01000184.1 GCA_003235465.1 Nitrospirota bacterium
CAACCCCCGAATAGGCGTCCACCACCCTTCCGCCGAGAGAGGCGGCCCATTCCCGCGCCAGGCCGTAAAGCCGGGCTGCCTGTTCCGTGTTCACCTGAAAAAAAGAGCCGAGGGACAGGTTGAGGGTCAGGTCGCCCACGGTTTCGGTCAGACGATCCTTGCCCCACAGAACGCGGGTCTTCGGCCCGAGGATCGCGTTGGTGTCGCGCTCGTTCAGGTTCTGCACCAGTCCCGTGATGCCAAAGCGGCTGAGAGCCGCCTCGTTCAGTGCCTCTTTGAGAAAGGGTTTCGGCAGGCGGCCGCGGGTGGTGACGAAGCCCACGAGGGTCTCGCCTGGGCTCTTGGCGTGGCGGACGATGAGCCCGCGCAAAAAACCCTTGTGGCGCGTTTCGTTGTAGATCGGCACGCGGTGCTTTTCGAGGAGGCCGCGCAGCCATTCCTTGGTGGCGTTGATCGGGGCCTGAAGAATATCGCAGGTCGCACTGTCGGCGACGTCGTGGCTGCCTTCCTGAAAGAAGCCGATGCCGAGCTTTCCCGGCTCCAGCAGCGTCACGGCGAAGCTCGCCTTGTTGCGGTAACCGTAGGGACGCGGCGCGGCCCAGGTGGTGATTTCGGGAAACGCATCGATATTGCCGAGGTGCGTGAGGCTGTCGGCCACCACCCGCGTTTTAAAAGCGAGTTGGTCTTCGTAGCGCTGCTCCTGCAATTTGCAGCCGCCGCAGGCGGTGAACACCGGGCACGGGGCGGCCACGCGAGCGGGCGAGGGGGAGAGAACCTCGATCACGCGGCCGACGCCGAAGCGCGGCGTCCTCTTGATGATTTCGGCGCGCACCTGGTCCCCCGGCAGGCCGCCGGGGAGAAACAGAGTGTAGCCCGACGCGCGACCGATGCCGTCGCCGCTTGCACTCTGGGTTTCGACGTCGATGTCGAGGCGGTCGCCGGGGGCGACGGGTATTTCGAGCTGGGGTTTTGCCATGAGGTCTCCAAGGATCTGCTTAAACCTATCACCTTATCATAAAGCCCAGGGGTTTTGAAAAGGGATTAAAAGCCGCTGTGCTAAAATGCACACCGGCGTTCGGGGTTCGTGTTCGCAAAAAGGGGAGGGGCGAGTCATGGAACAGGCGATTTGCATTCTGGCCGCGGTGCGTGAGGAATTGTCCGGCATTCTCAGGCAGATGGCCGTCTCCGGCAAGCGCAAGATCGGTCGGGCGGATCTCTGGAGCGGCAGCTGGCAGGGAAGGCCCCTGCTTTTGGTGCGAACCGGAGTGGGGCATCGGCGCGCCTCTTTAGCCCTCAGCGAGGTTCTTCGGTCGCACCAGCCGGGTTTGATCGTGTCGATCGGCTACGCGGGGGGCGCCGACCCTGCACTCCGCGTGGGCGACCTGCTGCTCGCCGAAACCATCCTGGAACCGCCGGGCGGAGAATGGAGCGCGGGCGATGGTAAATCCCCGCCTGCGCGCTTCGACATCGACGCCGCTCTTGCCGCGCGTTTTGCCGCTGTGACTCCGCCCGAAGGCGTCACCTTGCACCGGGGCGCGCTGCTCACCGTCGGCGAAGTGGTTACCGGGCCTGAAAATAAGCGCGCCCTCGGGGCGCGCTACGGGGCGTGCGCGCTCGACATGGAAACCGCGGCTCTGGCGCGGCTGGCGCGGGATAGCGGCCTCCCGTTTATTTCGCTGCGCGCCATCAGCGACGCGGCGGACGATGCGCTGATGGATGTTTCGCCGTTTCTGGAGAAAGACGGGGAGGTGTCCAAGCTGAAGGCGGGCTGGTACGTTCTTACCCACCCCACGGCGATCGGCACGCTGCGCAGCCTGCAGGTTGTTGCCCGCCAGGCGACCGCGCGGATGACGGATTTCCTCGCTGGCGCGGTCAGGGAACTCTAACCAAACGCAGTGTTTCAGGGAGTGGGAAGCTCGAAGATGAAATGGCGGTCGCTGCCGCCGCCGCCGGGATTCGGGCCGCCGCTCAGTAGATGGATTTTCCTGTCGAGCAGCACCGAGCCAAGACCGTGCAGCCCTTCGGGCATTGGGGCCATCGCCGTCCACACATCGCGTTCGGGGTCGTAGGCTTCGTTCTCGGTGAACGTGCCTTCTCCCGATTCGCCGCCAAACACATGAATCCGGCCGCTAAGCACCCGCGAGGTGATGCCGCTTCGTGCCGTGGGCAGGGGTTTCTTCTTGGTCCAGCGGTGGCTCGCGGGGTCGTAGGCTTCGTTGACGCTCAGGTTTTGGTTGTAGTCGACGTTCACTCTCCCACCGATAACGTAGAGCTTGCCCGCCGCCGCCGAGGCGGTCAGGTGATCGCGCGGTGTGGGCAGCGGGGGCAGGGTGTCCCAACGGTCGCTGGCTGGATCGTAGACTTCGTGCGCACCTGTGTTCACCAGGCGGAAAAACTCCCGCCGCGCGCCGCCGATGGCGTGGATCTTGCCGCCGATCACTTCCGCCGCGAGGGCGCCGCGCGCGGTCGGCATCGAGGCCTTTTCGGTCCACGTGTTTTTCGCCGGATCGAACTCGTAGGTGGTGGCCATCGGCGACCAGCGGCCGGAATAGAAGCCGCCAATGACGTAAAGCCGCCCACCTGCCACGGTGGCGGTTGTGTGGTGGAGCGGTTGCGGCAGTGGGGGCTTGTCTTCCCAGATTCCGGTTTTGGGATTAAGGGCGAGAACCCGTGCGCTGATGCCCTTCGGGGTGAAGCCGCCGATGAGGTAAATCGTCCCGTCCAGGAGGGCGGCGGCCGATTCGGTGCGTTTTTCCGGCAGCGGGGGCTCTACCGTCCACCGGCCGGGCGGTTCCGCGGCGAGCGGTGCATTAAGAAACAGGGTCAGTGCGAAGAACCATCCCGCAAGGGTGCGTTGCATGAGGCCTCCCTGGGTTCAGGCCGGCGCGGTTTTCTCCCGCGCGCCGGGCAGGCATTGTCTCAGCGTCCGGTCGATCGAGAGAAGCTGATCGAGCAGGGCGGGCAGGTCGTCCACGCGAATCATGTTGGGGCCGTCGGAA
>QJWD01000357.1 GCA_003235465.1 Nitrospirota bacterium
TCGAGGGCGTTGAAAACGAGTTCTTCCGCGCCGGCCCGGATTTCAATTTCACCCTGTTTGGAGACTGGAACCTGTGGGGCAATTTCCTGTATGGTGAGGACGACAACCCGAAGTTCGTCCTCGGGCCAGCGGACGAGGTCACCCACTGGGGCGGCTTTGTCGGCCTCACCAAACCCCTGGGCGAGGACTGGGTGCTGTCGCTGCTATACAACCAGGTGGATGTTTCCGGCATAGGCGGCCTGGACGCCCAAACGATGACCGGCAACCTGAGTTACTACGTCAGGCGGAATTTCAAGGTGATGGCCGAGTTCACCGGCGATCTTCTCGAGGAAAGCGCCTTCCACCCTGAGAAGGAACACACAGGCGTGATCGGCGTGGTGCTGGCGTTCTAGGCTGTTCGGCCTGCGGCGAAAGCCTTGTTGGGGCGGGACAACATGCAAATTTTTTATAAGGAGCAATCGATGTTTTCTTGCCGGTGGGGAAGAGGGGAATGGATTTTCAACCTGGCGGCGCTCCTGATGTTCGCGCTCGGGCCGGGGATGGCGGCAGTCGCGGCGGCAAGCGATGGCCTTGCCGCGCCCGGGGTTCCCGAGGCCGTTCCGGCTTCGCACCGGGGCGAGGCGCACGAGGAATTGCTCCTGGAAGGCGCGTCGGGCGCCTGCCCGCAGGAGCGCAAGACGCCAGATGCGCCGGCGGAATTTTTGCGCATGCAAAACCCCCTGCAGGCGAGCGAGGAAAACCTGAAGGCGGGGGAAACTCTGTTCAAGGTGGACGCCCGGCCGACGCCCTGCCTGGTTTGCCACGGCTTCAAGGGCAACGGCATGGGCATCATTTACGACCAGCTCGAACCCAAACCGAGGAACTTCACCTGCTACTACACCATGAGCGAGCTGCCCGATGGCCAGCTGTTCTGGATCATCAAGAACGGCTCGCCGGGAACGCGCATGCCCGCCTTCGGCGTGCTGAGTGACGAGCAGGTGTGGCAGCTGATCCTGTACATCAGGCAATTCGCCCACTAGGGCCAAATCGCCCAAGAGGTTCTCATGACGCGGCACACTTTTAAGCGGCGGGCTTTAGCCGCGCTGGCGGCGGTCCTCCTGTCCGCCATCGGGGGCGACCTGTTCGCAGGCCCGGGGATGCACCACGGCCTCAGGCACCGCCTGCACGCGCACGATCTGCATCACGGCGAGGGCTTCATGGGCGAGGGCGTCTGCCCGCAGGTCCGCGCCACCGCCCAGGCGCCGGAAGACATCCGGCAACTTGCAAATCCTCTGAAGGACAACCTCAAAAACCGCACCGCCGGCGAGGCGCTGTTCAACACCGACGCGCAGCCGACGGCGTGCAAGGTGTGCCACGGCGTCACCGGCAACGGCCTCGGCATGATGGCCCAGGGCCTCAACCCGCCGCCGCGCAATTTCACCTGCAAGGAAACCATGGCCGAGGTCCCCGACGGCCAGTTGTTCTGGATCATCAAGAACGGCTCGCCGGGCACCGGCATGCCGCCTTATTTCCGCACCCTCGCCGACCAGCAGATCTGGCAGATCATCCTGTATCTCCGGCAATTTCCCCAGTGAGGGGTGGATGGCGGGCTGGCGCGTGCGGGCTTGTGTGGCTTTCCTGGTATTACTGATTCTGACGCCAGCGGTGGCCCAGGCGGGCGGGGTGCTGATCGCCCGGGGCATCTGCCCGGAAGCGCGCGGCACCCGGGAAGCCCCCGCGGAGGACCTCAGGCGGGCCAACCCCTTCCCCGCATCCCGCGAGCACCTCGAGCGGGGCAGGCGGCTTTATTTCGAGGAAGCGCGGCCCACGCCGTGCCGCCTGTGCCACGGCGCGTACGGCCGGGGCGACGGCCGGCTCTCCAAGGGCCTCACGCCGCCGCCGAGAAACTTCACCTGCCGGGACACCATGCACAAGCTTTCCGACGGCCAGCTGTTCTGGATCATCCGGAACGGCTCGCCGGGCACCGGCATGCCCGCGCACAAGCACACGCTGAAGGACGAGGACATCTGGCGGCTCATCCTCTACATCCGCCGCTTCGCCGCGCCCGAAAAGGGGTGAGCGGCCCTTAGCGCAAGGTCAGCTTGCGGTATTTCGAGCGCCGGTTTTCCTCGCGCCCGCCGAGCTCCTGCTTTCTTTTTTCCTGGTAGGCCTCGAAGTTGCCCTCGAACCAGCGCACGCGGCTTTCGCCCTCGAATACGAGCAGGTGCGTGCAGATGCGGTCGAGAAAGAAGCGGTCGTGGCTGATCACCATGACGCATCCGCTGAAATCGAGAATGGCGTTCTCCAGGTTCCTTAGGGTGGTCACGTCGAGGTCGTTGGTGGGTTCGTCGAGCAGGAGGACGTTGCCGCCGCGTCTCAGCAATTTGGCGAGATGCACGCGGTTGCGCTCGCCGCCGGAGAGGTCGCCCACTTTTTTCTGCTGGTCGGTGCCCTTGAAGTTGAAGCGGCCGACGTAGGAGCGCGCGTTCACGGTTTTGCCGGCGATCTCGATCTGGTCGGTGCCGCCGGTGATTTCCTCGAACACGGTTTTCGCGCCGTCGAGGTCGTCGCGGCGCTGGTCGACGTAGGACAGGGCGACGGTCTTGCCGAGCCTGAGCTCGCCCTGGTCGGGCTTTTCCTCGCCGACGATCATGCGGAACAGCGTCGTCTTGCCGGTTCCGTTCGGGCCGATGAGCCCGACGATGGCGCCGCGCGGCACGCTGAACGACAATCCGTCGATGAGGGGCGCTTTGCCGTAACCTTTGACCAGGCCTTCGGCGTCGATGACCTGCTCGCCGAGCGGCGGCCCGGGGGCGATCTGGATTTCCAGCGTGTTTTCCTGGATCTCGGTCTTTCGCGCCGCCAGCTTTTCGTACTCGCGCACCCGGCTCTTGTTGTGCGCGCGTCTCGCGCCGGGGCTTTTTCTCAGCCATTCGAGTTCGTTCTCGATGCGCCGCTCGAGGCCGGAGGCGGATTTTTCCTGCTGCTTGAGGCGGGCGGCCTTTTGCTCCAGCCAGG
>QJWD01000055.1 GCA_003235465.1 Nitrospirota bacterium
GGCGAGCTCAGGAAAAAAAGCGGCCAGGAGTGGAAGGAGCTGTTCACCAGCCGCTACCGCAACCACGAGTGGCCCTACGGCAGCTCGGTGTGGGGCAAGAAGGAGCTGGTGTGTCCGGGGGTCGATAACGAGAACATCGTCTCCACCTACGAGGGCGGCACCAACCTGTTCTGGGCCGAGCGCCTGGGCCGCCAGCTGGGCCTCGACGACCTTTGGGTAAAGCAGTGCGGCATGGCGCACACGGGGTCGTTCAAGGACTTGGGCATGACGGTCCTCGTGTCCATGGTCAAGCAGATGATCTCCGGCGGCCGCGCCATCCGCGCGGTGGCCTGCGCCTCCACCGGCGACACCTCGGCGGCGCTCGCCGCGTATTGCGCCGTCGCCGGCATACCCGCCATCGTTTTTCTGCCCCGCGGCAAGGTGTCGCTCAGCCAGCTCATTCAGCCCATCACCCACGGCGTGCTCACCCTGTCGCTCGATACCGATTTCGATGGCTGCATGAAGATCGTCCAGGAAGTCTGCCAGGAGAACGACATCTACCTCGCCAATTCGATGAACTCGCTGCGCATCGAAGGGCAGAAGACCATCAGCTTCGAGCTGGTGCAGCAGTTCGGCTGGGAAGTGCCGGACTTCGTCGTCGTGCCTGGCGGCAACCTCGGCAACGTGAGCGCGGTGGGCAAGGGCTTCAAGATGCTTCAGGACCTCGGCATCATCAACAAGCTGCCGCGGCTGGTTTGCGCGCAGGCCAAGCAGGCGGACCCGCTCTATCGCAGTTTTCAGACCGGCTTCAAGACATTCGAACCCATTCAGGCGGGGAAAACCCTGGCGAGCGCCATCCAGATCGGCGATCCCGTCAGCTACAAGAAAGCGATTCGTACGCTGCAGGCCTTCGACGGCATCGTCGAGGAAGCGAGCGAGAGCGAGCTCGCCAACGCCGCCGGCCGCGCCAACCGCACCGGGCTCCTCTGCTGCCCGCACACCGCCGTGGCGCTTTCCGCGGTGGAGAAGCTCGCCAAGCGGGGCGTGATGAAGAAAAAGGACCGCATCGTGGTTTTATCGACGGCCAACGGCCTCAAGTTCACCGATTTTCTGTACAAGTACCACACCGACCAGTTGGAAGGCATCGAGCCGGAATTCGTCTTCAAGCCGGTGGAACTGCCGGCGGATTATAAAGCTGTTCGTGAAAGCATCATGAAGAACCTCGATCAATGACCAAATTCCTGCGCGGAATCTTTTACGCCCTGCCCTGCATCTTAACCGCTGCCGCACCCGGTTACAGTGGCGGCGCCACGGGCCGCGTCGTCATCGAGGCGGGCGAATTCGTCATGGGCGACACCTACTGCGCCGACCAGCAGGACATGAGCGACTGGTGTGCCGATGAAACGCCGCATCCCGTGAAGCTGGGTGGGTTTGCCATCGCCAGCCACGAAGTCACCAATCAGGAATACCTGGAGTGCTTCGCCGAAGGCAAGTGCGGGCCCAACATGCAGCACGAGGACCGGCCGAAGGAATTCAGCGGGCCCCGGCAGCCGGTGGTGTTCGTCACTTTCAAGGACGCCGAGGATTATTGCCGCTTCAAGGGCGGGCGGCTGCCCACCGAGGCGGAATGGGAGCGCGCCGCCAAGCAGCCGAATCTGGGCGGGGCGCATTTCGGCAAGCCCTACAACCAAGGCGCGCCCAGGGAGGTCGGCCAGTTTCACGCAAGCTCCCTCGGCCTCTACGACATGATGGGCAACGTGTACGAGTGGACCGCCGACTGGTACGCGCCCCTCGCCACCGAGGGCGTGCAGGACAACCCGCGCGGCCCCGAAACGGGCAAGGAGAAAGTTGTGCGCGGCGGTTCGTGGAACTCGCCCAACCATTATTTGCGGCCGGCCGACAGGGTCGGCAAAAGTCCGGAGCTAAGGTACAGCGATGTGGGTTTTCGCTGCGTCTGGCCGCTCCCCTGAATAGAAAGGTTGAATCAGGATGTCTGAAGAGAAGAATCTCGTGATCATCGGCTCCGGCCCCGCCGGGCACACCGCCGCCATTTACGCCGCGCGCGCGAACCTTGCGCCGTTCATGTTCGAAGGCTACGTCAGGGGCGGTTCGGCGGGCGGACAGCTCACCACCACCACCGACGTGGAGAACTTTCCCGGCTTTCCCGAAGGCATCAACGGGCCGGAACTCATGCAGCTGTTTCGCAAACAGGCCGCCCGCTTCGGCACCGAAATGGTGATGGAAGACGTGGACGAGGTCGATTTCAGCAAGAGGCCTTTCAGGATCAAATCCAGCGAGCGCGAGGTGTTCGCGCGCGCCGTCATCATCGCGACAGGCGCGACGGCTCGCCGCATGGGCGTGCCCAGCGAGGAGAAAATGTGGAACAACGGCATGTCCGCCTGCGCCGTTTGCGACGGCGCGCTTCCCATGTTCCGCAACCAGCCGCTCATGGTCATCGGCGGCGGCGACACCGCCGTCGAGGAGGGGAGCTACCTCACCAAGTTCGCAACCACAGTGTACCTCGTCCACCGCCGCGATGAACTGCGCGCCTCGAAGATCATGCAGGAACGCGCGTTCAAAAACCCCAAGATAGAAATCGTCTGGGACTCGGTGCTGGAGGACGCCCTCGGGGAGGACTACGTTACCGGGGCGCGTCTCAAGAACACCAAAACCGGCGAGACGCGCGACCTGGACGTGGCGGGCATTTTCTACGCCATCGGCCACACCCCGAACACCGAAGTGTTTAAGGGGCAGATCGAGCTCGACGACACCGGCTACATTAAGATCGAACCCGGCACCCAGCGCACCAGCGTGGAAGGCGTGTTCGCCGCCGGAGACGTGCACGACCACAAGTACCGGCAGGCGGTCACCGCCGCCGGCACCGGCTGCGCCGCCGCCCTGGAGGCCGAGCGCTGGCTCGAGGAGCAGTGAGTTCGCCGCGATAAAATAGGCATTTATTCGGTCCCCCTCCCTTTTTGGGAGGGGGATTTTTTTTACACCTCCCCCAGCCCCCTCCT
>QJWD01000302.1 GCA_003235465.1 Nitrospirota bacterium
CCGCGGCGCGCACTACAAGCCGGACTTCGACATGCGGCAGCCGCGGGATTTCGACCCGCATGAATACATCCACTTCCTGGAACTGTCTAACTACGACGAAGTCCCCGAGGACGAATTTCCGCCCGGCCACCTCGAATACATGAAGCGTTACGAAGAAAACAATAAGAAATGGTTGAAAACGTCCATCGCCACCTTCAAGGACAACAAGCCGGAAATCACCTACGCGCCGGTGAACACCTCCATCATCACCCCGCGCCCGAGAAAGTACGACTGAGAGAAGCGCCATGACCACAGACACCGTCACCCTAAAGATCAAACGGCAGGACACCCCCGGCGGCAAGCCTTACTGGGAAACCTTCGAGGCGAAGAAAAAGCCGATGTCCAACATCATCTCCTGCCTGCAGGACATCCAGCGCAACCCCGTCACCACCGACGGCATGCCCGTGAGCCCCGTGGCCTGGGACTGCAACTGCCTGGAAGAGGTCTGCGGCTCGTGCACCATGCTGATCAACGGCCGCGTCCGCCAGGCCTGCACGGCGCTTCTCGACCGGCTCGGCTCCTTAGTCACCCTCGAACCCTTGAGCAAATTTCCCGTGGTGCGCGACCTGCAGGTGGACCGCAGCCGCATGTTCGACAACCTGAAAAAGGTGAAAGCCTGGATCGAGATCGACGGCACCCACGACATCGGCGAAGGGCCGGTGATGCCCGACGACGTCCGGGCGAAGCGTTACACTCTGTCCGAATGCATGTCCTGCGGCTGCTGCCTCGAGGCGTGCCCGCAGTTCACCCGCGAAAACGCCTTTCTCGGCGCCGCCACCTTCAGCCAGGTGCGCCTGTTCAACCTGCACCCCACCGGCGGGGCCGACAAGGACGAGCGGCTCGACGCCCTCATGGGCAAAGGCGGCATCGCCGATTGCGGCAACGCCCAGGTGTGCGTCGAAGTCTGCCCCAAGAACATCCCGCTGACCGAATCCATCGCCGACATCGGCCGGCAGACCTCGCTCAAACTGCTCAGGGATTTTCTTTCAAAATAGGATGGAATTTATCTGGAGCTGATCGAGGGAAGGAACCGCGCGGGGATCGCCAGATAAACTGCAAGGTTTTATGGCCGCCCGAATTCGACCTCGCGGATTGTTGCCTGGCCGTTTTCCTCGGCAACGGTGACGAGCACCGCTTCAGCGGGCAATTTCCCGCCCGCCGATTGCGGCAGTATTCTTGCGCGCGGATTTGAATCCCCGCTATTGCGGTTCGCTGTACAGGTAGACGAGGTTCTTGTCGATGAAGTCGAAGCGTTCGTCGCGCACGTGCAGGTGGCTCTTGCTCGGGTCGCCGCGCACGGCGGAGTAGTCCAGCCTTTCGGGGTTCCTCCGCACCATGCAGGCGAAGGTGACGCGGTCTGTCTTGCCGTCGATCTCGAGGTAATCCATCGCCCTTAGAAACGTCGACCCTGTGGTCACGATGTCGTCGACGATCAGCCAGTGCGTGCCACCCGGGTAACGGGGTGTTTCCAGCTGTTCGAAGTCCAGCCGGGTTTTGGGCATGATGTGAAAGGGCAGGCCCATCATCTTCGAGAGCTGGTAGCCGATGCGCACGCCCTCGGTTTCGGTGCCGATGACGACGCTGAACGGGCTGTGCCCGGCCTGCCATTTATCGAGCTTTCCCTTCAGCGCTTCGCAGTAGGCCGCGCTCATTTCATCGGTGAGCAGCGAATAGTCGTAGTTGTAGGTGGATTTGACCCCCGTGGACAGCTCGAACGATCCTTTTTTGGTGATTCGTGAAAACATATTCCTCTCTCCTGAAATGTACGTGGTAAGAGCGCCCTCCACCCGCTCCGGCATTTGCCCGGGGCTCACCGCACCCTATCGTGAATGATCGAAAAACGCCACTCAAAATTCCCCTGCCGCCGCCGCTTTTTTCTGGCGGCCGCGCTCACCCCTTGACGCAGACGATGGGACGGAGCATGGCCACCTTGCGGGCGAGCCCGGCGCTATCCGCCGCTTCCACCACGGCGCTCACGTCCTTGTAGGCGCCGGGCGCTTCCTCGGCCACGCCGCGTTGCGAGGGACTCAGAATCAACACGCCTTTTTCCGCCAGCTCGTCCACCACCTGCCTTCCCCGCCAGCGCTTCTCTGCCTGCTTGCGGCTCATGGCGCGGCCCGCGCCGTGCACGGCAGAGCCGAAGGCGCGGTGCATGCTCTCCTCGGTGCCCGCGAGCACGTAGGAGGCGGTGCCCATGGTGCCGCCGATGAGCACCGGCTGCCCGGCCTGCCTGAGATCCTCCGGGATATCCGGGTGGCCCGGCCCAAAGGCGCGCGTCGCCCCCTTGCGGTGCACGAACAGCCGCCGCGTCCTGCCATCCAGCATGTGCTCCTCCACCTTGCAGGTGTTGTGCGAGACGTCATAGAGAACATCAAGGCGGGCGCGTGGCAAAAGGCCGGCAAACACTTCGCGCACCAGGTGGGTGATGATCTGCCGGTTGGCCATGGCGCAGTTCATCGCGGCGCGCATGGCGCCCAGGTAGCTTTGCCCCACCGGCGAGTCAATGGGGGCGCAGGCGAGCTGCCGGTCGGGCAGCTTGATGCCGTGGCGGGCGGCGGAAGCCGCCATGCTCTTTAGAAATTCGGTGCCGATCTGGTGGCCGAGGCCGCGCGAGCCGCAATGGATGCTGACCACGATGTCGCCCTCGGCGAGGCCGTAGGCTTCGGCGATGGCCGCGTCGAAAATGGCCGCAACCTCCTGCACCTCCAGGTAATGGTTGCCGGAGCCGAGGGTGCCCATCTCGTTCTTCTGGCGCTCCTTGGCGCGCGCCGACACCGCGCCCGGGTCGGCGCCCTTCATGTTGCCGTGCTCCTCGATGCGCGTGAGGTCCCGCCTCTCGCCGTAGCCCCGGCCCACCGCCCACTCGGCGCCGCCGGAAAGCATGGCGTCCATCTCCCCCGGATCGAGGTGCACCTTGCCGCCCCGCCCCATGCCAACGGGGACTTTGCGGTAGAGG
>QJWD01000230.1 GCA_003235465.1 Nitrospirota bacterium
CAATAACATTAAATATAACCTATTGATTTGTCAAGAATTAAAATATTATTTTATTCAAATTACCTGGTAATTCCATGATAAATTGCCGCCTCGAAGAGCTATATACCGCGTTTTCGCCCAACCGCCCCCGGAAAAAGCGACCCGTCGGCGCGCGCCCGCCGCCTCCTTCCCGTAACCGGCATAAAATCAAAACGCCTTTTTTTTATGGGGCTTGGCGCGGGTAAATTTGATTGACAATCTCCCATGGATACCCTATTTTTGACCAGAGTTCCGGAGTCCAAGAAGAACCGTCGCGGCACCGGCAAAGCCCGCGATGAATCATGTTTCCCCTAACGATTCCAAAGGCTTATGAGAATCCTGGGAATAGACACTTCAACCCCGGAAAGCAGCGTCGCACTACTTGAAGGCTTGGAAATCCGCCAAGAAATAATCCTCGAACCACCCAACCCCCACTCCAACCGCGTGCTCCACCTCATCGACGAGGTGCTGACCACGGCCGGGGTGGGCCTGGATGCGGTCGACGGCTTTGCCGTCACCCGCGGGCCGGGTTCGTTCACCGGACTCAGGGTGGGGATGAGCCTGCTTGAGGGGATGGGCCTGGTGACGGGGAAACCGGTGATAGGGGTCGACACCCTGCTTGCGGTTGCCGCCACCGCCGGCGACAGCCCGCACCTCATCTGCCCGGTGCTCGACGCGCGCAAAAAGGAAATTTACACCGCGTTTTTCAGGAGCGCGGAAGGCCACTTAATCCGCATTTCAGAGGACCGGGCCATCACGCCCGGGCGCTTCGTCGAAAGCCTCGACGAACCGGCGCTGTTCGTCGGCTACGGCCTCGCCGTTTACGGCGAGTTTTTCGCCAGCCGCCTGGGTTCGCGTTATCTGCCCGCGCCCGGGGGCCGGCCCTCGGTCGCCGCCTCGGCCGCCCGCATCGCTGGCGAGCGCCTGGCCCAGGTGGGCCCGGAAGGCCTGCAGGATGAAAAAAATATTCATTACTTGAGAAAATCGGAAGCGGAAATCCACCACTTAACCAAACAGGCATGAAGGATCGATCGGAAAGGGGATAAGCGCATGGAAATTAACGAGGATTTGTTGCAAAAGGTATTGGCGGACAATTCCGAGTTCAAGAAACTCTACGACGAGCACACCGACCTGAAAAACAAGGTCGAAGAGCTCAACAAGCTCAAATTCCTGACCCCCGAGCAGGAAGTGGAGAAAAAGCAGCACCAGAAGCAGAAACTGAAAGCCAAGGATCGGCTGGAAGAAATCCTGCAGGAATATCAATCCTCCCTGCACTGAAACAGGGAGCCCGGCCCAGGGAACCCTGGCGGGATCAGCCTTCGGGGGACACGGCCGGGCGCGCCCCGCCCGCCTCGGGGGAGCGCCCGCCAGCGCCCACAAGGGCCAGGAGAAGCCGGGTAACATAACCGGCGGAAACCACCCGGCGGGCGGGAAAATAATCTCCGATCACCCCCACCAGTTGCTCGGCCAGAACTGGGCGCGAAGCAAGCGCGCGAACCACCCGGCGGCACAACCGGGGGCGCTCGATCAACCGTTCGAGCGCCCGGCTCAAGATGAACTTCAGGCGAAACTCCCGCCAGCGCTTTTCCCTGTAGCGGGCAAGGTCGCCGGGCGAACACGGCTCTTTGGCAAGCGCCCGGCCCGCCGCCTGGGCCGCGAGCTTGGCGCTTCTTAACGACAGGTAAATGCCTTCGCCGGTGAACGGGTCCATGAACCCCATGGCGTCGCCGACCTGGAGCAGGCGGTCCACCGGCGGCGGCTTCACCGAATAGGCGAGCGAATCCACCACCCGCACGTCCTCACTTAGGCGCGCGCCTTCCAGCAGGGCTTTGCGCGCCGGGCAACCGTACACCGCCTTCTCGTAAAGATCCCCCGGCCGCGCGCCCTTGAGATCATCCGCCTGGACCACCAGCACCACATTGGCCTCGCCCTTTCCGGTGGGCGCGATGCCGGTGTAGCCCGGCGGGTGAATATGCATGTAGCAATACGGCTCGAGCCCCCACAGCCCCCGCCAGTGCGCCGCCAGCGCCAGCTTGCCCGGCCGGGCGCGGTGTTTAATCCGCAGCCCGAAGCGGCGGATGGACAGGCAGTTGCGGCCGCCCGCGTCGATCACCAGGCGGGCGGGCAGCTCGAAACGCGCGCCGGCTTCATTCTGCCCCACCACCCCGCGTGCGGCGCCGTCCCTTATGAGAAAATCGCTCGCGCCGTGGCCTTCCAGCACCGTCACGCCGGCCTCCCGGGCGCGCTCGACGAGTAGCCCATCGAGCACCCGGCGCGGCAGGGACAGGCTCGTCATCGGCCGTCCGCCGGGCCGCTCGGGCGGGTAGTCGACCTTGAGCGGCCGCTCGCCATAGGCAGCGATGGATACGCCCTTGAGGCGCACCGGCGACGCGTTCTCGATGGCGGAAAGCACGCCCATCTCGGAGAGCAGTTCGTCGGCGGCGGGGCTGATGAACTCGCCGCACACCTTGTCGCGCGGGAAGCGGGCGCGGTCGATGAGCGTCACCTGAAAGCCGCGCGCGGCCAAAAACACCGCCGAGGCCGCTCCCGCCGGGCCGCCGCCCACCACCACCACATCCACCGCCTTCACCGGGCCGCCTCCCGGCTCCGTCCAAGCACGGCGATGCGGTAGGGAAAATGCCGGATCACCCGCGCTCCCTCGATGCCCGCCTCGCTCGCCATCGCCTGGAACTCGGCGGGGGTGAAGGCGTTCATCACCGACACCGGCGCGTCGTGGCGGGTGAGGCGATTGTGGGTCAGCAGGCGCGTGAGCAGCCAGATCGAAGCGTACGCCACCCGGCTGCGGTGAAGGTCGTTGATCACGAAGCCCTCGCGCCCGAGGGCGCCGAAACGGGCGAGCAGGGCCACCACCTGCTCGCGGGTGAAGTGGTGCAGCGACAGGGAATTGGTGACGAGGTCGAAACCGCCTTCGGCGAAGGGCAGGGAAAAAATATCGCACTGCACGTAG
>QJWD01000325.1 GCA_003235465.1 Nitrospirota bacterium
GAAAAATACAGGTGTTGTTATCATTTTCGGGGTTACAAACGCTTTAAATTCAGGATCTTTTTATGGCCGATGACAAGAAGGCTGGAAAACCCGCCCCGGCGGACAAACCGGCGGCGAAAAAGGCCGACAAGGACGAAGCGAAGGACACCCTCTATTCCAGGCGGGACTTTTTCTCCTACGCCGGCTGGGCGAGCTTCATGGCGTCCCTCGGGCTCTCTTCCGCCTACTTTCTTCGCCTGCTGTACCCCAGGGTGCTGTTCGAACCTTCCCCCATATTCAAGGCGGGCAAGCCGGGGGACTACACCGTCGGCGAGGTGAGCACGCGCTGGGTGAAGGACCAGAGGGTGTGGCTGGTGCGCGACCAGGAGGGCATTTACGCGGTGCTGGCGCTCTGCACCCATCTCGGTTGCACGCCCCGCTGGCTGCGCAGCGAAAGCAAGTACAAGTGCCCCTGCCACGGCAGCGGCTTCACCATGGAAGGCGTCAACTTCGAGGGGCCCGCGCCGCGCGCGCTGGAGCGCCTGAAAATCGCCCTCGGCCCCGACGGGCAGATCATCGTCGACAAGAGCAAGAAGTTTCTTTTTGAAAAGGACGAATGGGGCAAGGCGGAAGCGAAGCTGCGCGTTTGAGCGCGTTTTAATCCACGGGATCACCCGGTTCTGCCGGATTTTTTTGGTTCAGGCATCCCTTGCAATTTACTAAGGAGGGTTCGGGTTTTGGCTACGAAGAAACCAGATATTCCCAACATCGCCGAAATCATGGCGAAGGTGAAAAGCGGCGCAATTTTCGGTGAAATAGCCAAGCACATCACCGAATCCCAGGTCTGGACCTCGACGTTCAGGCACGGTTATGCGGACACCCCGCGAAACAGGGTGCTGCAGATCGCCAGCAACGTTTGGCTGCACCTGCATCCGGTAAAAATTCACCGCCACGCCCTCAGGATCAAATTCACCTGGTGCATGGGCGGCATCACCTTTCTCCTATTCCTGTCCACCGTGGTGACCGGCGTCATCCTCATGTTCTATTACCGGCCGGTGGGCGAGTACGCATATTTCGACATGAAATACCTGCAGTACGACGTGCCCTTTGGCATGCTCATGCGCAACATGCACCGCTGGGCGGCGCACGCCATGGTCATCACCGTCTGGCTGCACATGTTCCGGGTCTTTTTGACCGGGTCGTACAAGCCGCCGCGCGAGTTCAACTGGGTGATCGGCGTGTTTCTCGTCACCTTCACCCTGCTCTTAAGCTTCACCGGCTACCTCCTGCCGTGGGACCAGCTGGCGATGTGGGCGGTTACCGTGGGCACCAACATGGCGCGGGCGACGCCTTTCCTGGGTCATGAAGGGCCTTTTGCCGAATGGGTCGGCGTGACGCCCCGTTACGACGCCCGTTCCATGCTCATTGGCGGCAGCCTCGTCGGCCCGCCGGCACTGCTCAGGTTCTACGTGTTGCACTGCATCTTCATCCCGCTTGTCGCGGGAGCGTTGATGATCGTGCATTTCTGGCGCATCCGCAAGGACGGCGGCATATCCGGACCGCTCTAGACCCGACGCGCATTATTTTGTATCGGATTATGCCACGCAAGAAAGGAACATGATTTATGGCGACACCCGCACCGGTTAAAAAACAAATCGAGGGCGTTCCCGACAAGGTCCACGTCTGGCCTTATCTGGTGCGCATCGAGTTTTTATGCGCCATACTCACCATTATCGCGCTCGCGGTGTGGTCGATCATGATCGACGCGCCCCTCGAAGAGGCGGCCAACCCGACCAAAACCCCGAACCCGTCGAAGGCGCCCTGGTACTTCCTCGGGTTGCAGGACATCCTGGTTTATTTCGACCCCTGGTTCGCCGGCGTGGTGGCGCCTGTTCTCATCATCGTTGGCCTCATGCTCATCCCCTACCTGGATGTAAACCCGAAGGGCAACGGCTACTACACCTACACCGAGCGCAAGTTCGCCATCTGGGTTTACTGCTTCGGCTTTCTCGTTCTGTGGATCGCTCTCATCATCATGGGCGTTTTCCTGCGCGGCCCGGGCTGGAACCTGTTCATGCCCTGGCAGTACTGGGACCCGCACAAGGTGGTGGCGCTCGTCAACGTCGACCTGCCTTACGCGTTCGGGGTGCGCGAATACACCACCGCGGCCTGGGTGGGTTTCGGCATCGTCGCGGCCTATTTCGGGGTGGGCACGACGGCCTATTTCTTCATGGAACGAAAGGCGATCAAACACGTTGGATTCCTGCGCATGTTCATCAAGATCCAGCTTTTGCTCATCATGATAGGCATCGTCATTAAAATCGTTCTCAGGCTCGGGTTCAATATCAAGTACATCATGGTCACACCCTGGATCAATATCTAGGCGAGGGCGGGGCGTTGCCCGTTTTCGGATCACTTTTCCGAGGTGCTAGCATTGGATAATCAGGAAAACAACGAGCAGGAGCATAAACGGGAGGAATACGTCCCGGTCGAGGAAGTGTCCTTCAGTTTTGTGTTCTTTCTGGTCTCCGGGGCCGCCCTGCTTGTCACCCTCTGGGCCTTCTGGGATGACGAGTACGCGCGCCGCGGCTACAAGGACTTCCAGGAAGTCTTCTTCAAGACCGAATACGCCCGCGCCGAGGAAAACTGGAAAAAGGTCAACACCGATATCGCGGCGAAGGAAACGGAGATCAAGACCAGCCTGGCCCAGGAAGAAGGCCGCCTGGAGGATTCCAAGGAATTCCAGCGCCTGGCGCACGAGGCGCGTGAGGAGGAAATCCACCTTGCCGAAGTGAAGGAGGAAAAGAAGTTCGCCGGTTCCCGCCTCGACGAAGCCTATTATTATTATAAGAAAGCGCAGCACGAGGGCGAGAATTTCGACGTCGAGCTTGCGAACATGAAGGCCATCGAGAAGGAGATCGAGGAGATCATCCCGCGCATCGCGGCGCAGGAAAAGAAATTCCAGGAAGCGAACGACCGCCTGCTCGAGTTCAAGGCC
>QJWD01000266.1 GCA_003235465.1 Nitrospirota bacterium
TTCGAGGAAAATTACAGCGTCGCGCTGAACGCGTACCTCAACCCGCAAACCCGGGTGATGTTCAATTACGTCCGCGCCAACCCATCGACGGTGAATGACGGCCTGGACGTCTGGCAGGTGCGGGTGCAGGTGGAGTTTTAGACGCCCCGGGTTAAAAAACCTCCCGCGAAGGGCGGTATCAATGCAGTTCTATTATTCGCCTCATCGAGTTCTAACATGGAGGCATTAACCTTCAGGAAATAGGAATCATCCATACAATCCATAGAGGAAGAGAAAAGCAAGGAGAATTGAAATGACGGGAGAGATGATGACAACGAACAGGATGGGCCGATTGTTCCGGATATTAAATTTGCCGGTGCTTGCCGTGGTCGTGGCTTCGTGGGCGTTCATCAGCCCGGCGGCGGCCGAAATGTCGCAGACCGAGCTTCGCCTTCAGGCGCTGGAAGAAAAGGTCAAGGCGAATGACGAAAACCTGCGTGTCTTTTACAAGGACGGGCTCAAGTTCGAGGCCGCGGGCGGCGATTTCAAATTCCAGATCGGCGGCCGCATCATGAACGACTGGGCTTTCTTTAGCGCCAACGACGAGTTCGCCAACCAGTTTGCCGAGCCGGAAGACGGAACGGAGTTCCGCCGCGCGCGTTTCTTCATGTCGGGTCTTTTGTATAACCAGGTCGAATACAAGCTACAGCTCGATTTTGCAGGTGCCGAAGTGGCGTTCAAGGACGCCTACATTGGGCTTGTGGATATTCCGGTGGTCCAGAACGTCCTTGTCGGTCACTTCAAGGAGCCGTTCTCGCTCGAAGAACTGACGAGCTCCAAGTACATCACCTTCATGGAACGCTCGCTCGCCAACACCTTTTCCCCGGGCCGCAACATGGGTTTCGCCGCCTACGACAACCAGGCCCTGGACAATCGCATGACCTGGGCCGTGGGCGTGTTCCGCCCGACCGGCGACGATGCGGAAATTCAGGACAACAGCGGATACAACCTGACCGCGCGCCTGACCGCCACGCCGATCAACGAGGACAAGGGCAAAAAACTGGTTCACCTGGGTGTGGCCTACTCCTTCGTCAATCCGGAAGACAATGTCGGCCCGGTGCAGTTTCGCAGCCGCCCGGAAGCGCACCTGACCTCACGCTACGTGGACACGGGGAATTTCCTCGCCGACGACTACAGCCTGTTCGGCCTGGAAGCCGCGGCGGTGTGGAACAGCTTGAGCGTGCAGGGCGAGTACATCATCGCCGACGTCGACAGCCCCGCCACCGGCGATCCTACCGTGGACGGCTATTATGTTGAAGCCAGTTACTATCTCACCGGCGAGAATCGCAGCTACAAACACGGTGCCTTCGGACGCACCAAAGTGAAGCGGAACTTCCTGCAGAATGGCGGCCTGGGCGCCTGGCAGGTGGCGCTCCGCTACTCCAGCATCGACCTGAACGACGCGGGCCTTGCCGGCGGCCAGGAAGACAACATCACCGTCGGCGTCAACTGGCACCTCAACAACAACACCCGCGTCATGCTGAACTACGTCAACGCCGATATCGAAGGCGGAGCCGGGCAGGACTTTGGCAACCTGGACATTTTCCAGACCCGCTTTCAGATCGACTTTTAAAACCAGCCATCGACTTGAAGTCAGGCCAATAAACCCCTTTATTGACCTGTTTCCTCGGGAATCCCAACTCCGCCGGCGGGGGGCCGGCGGGGCGGATTCTACCCGATCCCTAACACAAATCTAACCAACAAGGTTTATCTTTCTTAAAAACGAGAAAGATAAATACGGGAGAACTGCAATGAAATCACGAAATAGGTTTAAGGCAGGCGGGGCGGCCCTCATCGCCCTCACCCTCATCGCGGGCCAGGCCTTCGGGCAAGCGGTTCAGGTGGACCCGGCGCTCACCCCCTACAGCAAGGTGGGCGGCGTGAGCGGCAACCTCTCCAGCGTCGGTTCCGACACCCTCAACAACCTGATGACCTTCTGGACGGAAAAGTTCAAGGAATATTACCCCAATGTCAACATCCAGGTGGAGGGCAAGGGCTCCTCGACGGCGCCGCCGGCCTTGATTTCCGCCACCGCCCAGCTCGGCCCCATGTCGCGCGCCATGAAGGGCAAGGAAATAGACGAGTTTGAAAAGAAATTCGGTTACAAGCCCACCCCGGTGCGCGTGGCGGTGGATGCGCTCGCGGTGTTCGTCAACAAGGACAACCCGATCAAGGGACTCAGCCTCAAGCAGGTGGATGCGGCGTTTTCCAAATCGGCCCGGCGGGGCGGCAAACCGGCTGTGACCTGGGGCGATCTCGGCCTCAAGGGAGACTGGGCCGGCCGGCCCGTCAGCCTCTACGGCCGCAACTCCGCTTCCGGGACCTACGGGTTCTTCAAGGAACTGGTGCTCAAGAAAGGCGATTACCGCGACGAGGTGAAGGAACAGCCCGGTTCCGCCTCGGTGGTGCAAAGCGTGAGCGTGGACCCGTTCTCCATGGGCTACAGCGGCATCGGCTACAAGACCTCCGGCGTGCGCGCCCTGCCGCTTTCTGAAGAAGGCGCGAGTTATGTCGAGGCGACGGGGGAAAACGCCCTCACCGGCGACTACCCGCTGGCGCGCTTCCTGTACATCTACGTCAACAAGGCGCCGGGCAAGCCGCTCGATCCGCTGACGCGGGAATTCCTCAACCTGGTCCTGTCCAAAGAGGGCCAGGAAGTGGTGGTGAAGGGCGGTTATTTCCCGATCGGGTCCTCGGTGGTGAATGAGGAACGGGCGGCCCTCGCCCCCGCGATGACGCACTGAAGTGGCTTCCCCCACCGTTATTGAAGAAACGCGCCCCGGTTCTCCGCCCTCGGTGGAGAACCGGGGTTCACATTCCAGGCTCAGGCGGCGGCTCGCCCTCGACCGGTTGGCCCGGCGCACCGTCTCCTTCGGCGGATGGCTCATCATCGGCGCCATCTTCGCCATCCTGTTCGTCATCGTGGCGGAGTTTTA
>QJWD01000094.1 GCA_003235465.1 Nitrospirota bacterium
AGCAGGTTCAGGTGGTCGTCGCTCGAGCCGATGGAGGCAAGCCCAAGCCTGCTGGAGTTCTCCGCATCGATGCCGTGGCCCGTGGAGATGTCCTCGATGCCGTCGACGACGCCCATCAGTTGGTTTTCGATGAACGGCAGCGAGACGCCGAAGGGGTAAGAGCGCGTGCAGCAGGGGTGCGGCAGGATGGCGACCCCGCCGAGGGGCCGCGCCAGCGCCACCGCTTCCGCCATTTTCAGAATGCGCTCGTCGAGAACGGAGAAACGGCCGGCCAGGTCGCCCGCGTGAGCGGGGTCGAGGTAGCGCTCGTCGAGTATCAAAATCAGGTGGCCTTCCTCGGCGCTGATCTCGAAAGCGGGATACACCGTGAGGGAGCGCGTGCCTTTTGGGCCGGTCTTCCAGCGCCATGCGTCTTCCAGGCACTGGAGGACGCGCTCGAACGGGTAGAGGCCCATCATCAGGTGATCGGTGATGACCATGAAGTCGAGGCCCATCGCCAAGGCGCGGTCGAGAATTTCGGCGACCGGGGCGCTGCCGTCGGAATAGGTGCTGTGGCTGTGGGTTTCACCGAACACGTGGTGCGGCTCGGCGCGTTTTATCCGGGCGATCTTGCGGGTGAGGCGGCTTTCCAGGAACGTGGTGTTGATGCCCCAGGCCAGGGGACCGAGAATCTGGCTGCGCAGGCGGATCGTCCAGGGGGTCTTGAAATTCACTTGGTCTCTGTCTGTTTGGCGATGATTTGCAGAAAAACTACTTTTAACAGGATAACACAGCGGCCAGGCGGGTAAAACGCTTTCTCCGCCCATGGCTGGCCCGGCGCGACTTCAGGGCTGGAGCAGGTTGACGAGCAACAGGCTGAGGGCGGGAATGTAGGTGATGACGAGGAGGCCAACGAGGCGGATGCCGAGGAACGGCAGGGTGGCGCGGTACAGCTTGACCACCGGTTCCTGAAAGCGCGAGCTGGAGATGAACAGGTTGATGCCCACCGGCGGCGTGGAATAGCCGATCTCCAGGTTGGTGAGGAAGATCACTCCGAGGTGGACCATGTCGACGCCGAAACTTTGCGCCAGCGGCACGATGAGCGGAACCACGACGATGATCGCGGAGAAAATATCCATCATGCAGCCTACGAGGAGCAGGAAGAGATTGAGGGCGACGAGAAACTGCCATTCGCTGCCGATGTACTCCTGCATGGCGGCGAGCACCCGCATCGGCACCTGCTCGTCGATGAGGAAACTGGTGAACCCCATCGCCGTTCCGAGGATGACAAGGATGGCGCCCACCAGCACCATGCTCTCCCGCATCAGCCGTGGCAGGTCGTTCAGCGGATGCAGCTCGCAGTAGATCAGGGTTTCCACGACGATGACGTAGACCACCGTCGCCGCCGCCGCCTCGTTAACGGTGACGATGCCGCTGTAAATGCCGAATAGAATGAGGAAGGGCAGGGGGATCTCCCAAACCGCCTCCTTGAGGGCGGCGCGCGCCTCGGGCCAGTGGAACGGGCGGCGTGGCAGGTTGAGCGCCCGGCTCTTGTAGACGCTGTAGAGGCCGAGCAGGCCGATCATGAGAAAGCCGGGGATGATTCCGGCGACGAACAGTTGATCGACGCTGACCTGCGCCACCAGGCCGTAGAGGATGAGCGGGATCGACGGCGGAAAAAGCAGGCCCAGGCTGCCCGACGAGGTCACGAGACCGAGGCTGAAGTTTTTCGTGTATTTTTCATCCAGCATCAGGGGGTAGAGCAGGCCACCGAGGGCGATGATGGTGACGCCCGACGCCCCGGTGAACGCGGTGAAGAACGCGCAGGCGAGCAGCACCACAAGCGGCGCGCCGCCGGGCAGGCCGCCGAGCAGGGTGCGCGACAGCCGCGTCAGCCTATCCGGGGTGCCGCCGTTGGCCAGAATGAAGCCGGCGAGGGTGAACAGCGGGATGGCGATCAACGTCGGCGTGCTGGCCACCCGGTACATCTCGATGAAGATGGCGATGCCGTCGATGTCGGCAAAGTGAAACGCGATGAGGGCCGCAAGCCCGAGCACCGCGAAGAGGGGCGTGCCGATGAAGGCCAGGAACACCAGGAGGCCGGCCAGGAGGGCGGTCATTCTCGCTTTCCTTTCGCCTGCTCGAGGATCCCCGTGGCCATAAGGAAGAAGCGCAGCGCCACCACGCTGAAGCAGTAAGGGAGGACGATCTGGAAAATCCAGCCGGGAATGTCGAGGAACAGGGTCGAGCCCGCTTCCTGTTCCATTCGCACGAACTGAAACGCCGAGATGGCTAAAAAACCGCTCACCACGGCGGCGGCGAGTTGGGTGATGCGGGCGAGGAAGCGCACCAGGCCCGGCGGAAAGAAATGCGAAAGCACTTCGATGGAGATGTGGCGGCCCTCGCGGGTGGCCAGCGACGCACCGAGAAACCCCACCCACAGGACGCCCTGGCGCAGGAACAGGTCCGCCCACAGGATGCCGCCGTGGAAAAAATTGCGCAGGATCACCTGCCCGAACGAGAGCAGGATCATCAGAGAGAGGACCGTGACGATGAGAACGGCCTCCACCTTGGCGAGAACCGCATCGAATGTCTGAACGATTCGCACGGCAGGGCAGGGGGTGAAAGGATTCTGGCCTGGCGCCCGAGCCCCGGCGCCCGCGGGGGGTGATAATTTCTCCCGCAAACCAGGCGATACGCGTTTATAATAATCGCAACGGGCTTGGGGCACAACCGGTTAATCCGGCCCCGGAAGTTCTTCCCGATGATCTCTGGCAAGGCGGTTGGGTGGTGAAAATGAACAAGATGGCGGCCCCCGAAAAGGTTTGGCGGTGGGCCCTCCTGCTGGCGCTCCTGATGATTTTGCGCGCGGGCCCCGGCCACGCGGAAGAGGCCGGCGAAGTGTTCTTCCCGGCGGGGGAATTCATGATGGGAAGCGACGGGCCGGAGAGCCGGGCGGATGAAAAGCCCGTCCACCGGGTGCGCCTGGATGCGTT
>QJWD01000280.1 GCA_003235465.1 Nitrospirota bacterium
AAGGAGATACGCAAGGAGAAGGACCTCGGCATCAAGGTGCGCGAGGAGCTCGTCACCGCTTCGGCGAACCTCAACAACCTGATCCACAGCCTGAAGGAGGAGCTTGAGCACAGCGCCGGGCTGGATATCGCCAAACTGAGGGGTCAGCTCGAGCCACCGGTAGCGGGGCGTTTCCTCAACAAATTCGGCCGCAAAAGAGACAAGCAATACGATTCCTACATCGTATATAATGGAGTGAACATCGAGGCCGCCAAAGGCACCCCGGTGCACGCTGTTTTCACCGGCAAGGTGCTGTACGCCGGCATCCTCGAGGGCTACGGCAAACTCATCATCCTCGGTCACGGTAAAGAGCACCATTCTTTGTACGGCCACCTCGATCACATTGGCGTAAAGGTGGGCCAGTCGATCAAGACGGGCGAAGTCATCGCACGCTCTGGCGACACCGGCTCCCTCGCGGGAGAGACGCTCTATTTCGAGATGCGGCACAATGGTAAGCCTGTCGAGCCCACCCGCTGGTTCAACCTGGCCAAGAGGTAGCAGCACCTTCCCCCTTGTTCGCGGGAGGCCTGAATAGCCATTAAACGGGCCGGATTGCCTGGCCATCGATATCCCATTGTTTTTTAGAAACCCTTTAAGGGGAGGCTTCACATTGAAAGTCACCAAGATGATCACTCCATCCGCTTTAATAAACAACTGCCTCAGGTTGATCCTGATCGGCGTTTTCACCCTGCAGGTGCTGGCCATGCCGGCGCTCGCGGCGGAGGAGCCCGAGGCGCTCGAAACCGGCACCAACACGTATGAAAAGCTGAAGACCTTTTCCGAGATCCTGTCTCTCGTCGAAGGCAATTACGTGGAGGAAGTCGACATCGACGATCTCATCGACGGCGCGATTCAGGGCATGGTCAAGGCGCTGGATCCGCACACCAGTTACCTGCCGCCCAAATCGTTCAAGGAGATGATGGTCGACACCAGCGGCAAGTTCGGCGGCCTCGGCATCGAAATCAGCATGCGCAAGGGCATGCTCACCGTCGTCTCTCCCATCGAAGGCACGCCCGCCTACGATGCCGGCATACAGGCGGGGGACAAGATCATCAAGATCGAGGACGAATCCACCCTCGACATGACGCTGTCCGACGCCGTGACCCGGCTGCGCGGCAACGTGGGCACTGCCATCAACATCACCATCTACCGCGACACCCTCGATCAGCCGAAGGAAGTGCGCATAGTCCGCGACATCATCAAGGTGCGAAGCGTGCAGTCGAAGGTTTACCGTGGCGACATCGGCTACGTCAAAATCCGCAGTTTCTCCAAGACCACAAGCGAGGACCTCGACACGGCGCTCAGCGACCTTGAGAAAAAAGGCACCACGAAGCTCGTGCTCGACTTGCGCAACAACCCGGGAGGGTTGCTCAACCAGGCGGTGGAAGTCACCGACCGTTTTCTCGACCGCGAAAGCCTGATCGTTTACACCAAGGGGCGCAACGAAGATCAGAACATGCGCTTCACCACCCACGACAAGGTTAAACGGGTCAATTACCCGATGATCATCCTGGTCAACGGCGGCAGCGCCAGCGCCTCGGAAATCGTCGCGGGCGCATTGCAGGACCTGGGCCGGGCGGTGGTGCTTGGCACCAACAGTTTCGGAAAGGGATCGGTGCAGACGATTATCCCGCTATCCGACGGCTCGGCGCTGCGTCTCACCACGGCCCGCTATTACACGCCGAGCGGCCGGGTGATTCAGGAAAACGGCATCAAGCCCGACATCATCGTCGAAGCGCCGCTGCCCGCCGCGGAGGAAGAGGATGACGAGGAGACCGACAAGGACAAGGAGCCTGCCGAGAAACAGCGCCTGAGAAAATTCCTGCGCGAGCGCGATCTCAAAAAGCACCTGAAGGGCAAGGAGAGCATCGAGGTTATCGACGAGAACGCGAGCGAGGACGTGGTGGACGAAAAGGCCCGCGAGCTGGAAGCGTCGCTCGAGGAAGACCTGAGGAAGGATGTTCAGTTGCAGCAGGCCGTTGGCCTGCTGGCCGGCTGGGAGGTCATGAATAAAACTATCCGGGGCTTGGCGCCGGAGGCGAAGCCCGCCACCGACGCCCAGGTGAGCATGAGCCGCTGACGGCGGATACGGCCGATGCTGGTTCTCGGAATCGAAACTTCCTGCGACGAGACCGCCGCGGCGGTGCTCGAAGACGGCCGCGCCATCCTCTCCAACGTGATCGCGGAGCAGGCCCAGGTGCATTCGCGCTACGGCGGCGTGGTGCCCGAGATTGCCGGGCGGATTCACATCGAGAACATCTCGAGGGTGGTCGAACGCGCGCTCGCCGAGGCGGGTGCGGGTATCGCCGACCTTGGCCTCGTCGCCGTCACGCGCGGGCCCGGGCTCATGAGCTCGCTGCTCGTGGGGCTGAACGTCGCCAAGGGCCTCGCCTACGCGGCCCGTATACCCCTCATCGGCGTCAACCATTTGGAAGGCCACCTGCTGGCCATCTTTCTCCAGGAACCGGTGGACTTCCCCTATATTTCCCTCGGGATTTCCGGCGGCCACACCGAACTGTACCGGGTGAACGATTACATCGATTACAGCCTGCTGGGCAAAACGCGTGACGACGCCGCCGGCGAATCCTTCGACAAGGTGGCGCGCATGCTCAATCTCGGCTACCCCGGCGGCCCGCCCATCGAACGGCTGGCCCGCGAGGGCAACGTGAAAGCGTACCGCTTTCCCCGCCCCATGCTCGAAGCAGGCTCCCTCGACTTCAGTTTCAGCGGGCTCAAAACCGCGGTCAGGCAGAAAGTCGAGGAGAAAGGGCTGTCGCGGGCGGACACGGCCGCGTGCTTTCAGGATGCGGTGATCGATGTCCTGGTCAGGAAGGTGTTCCTCGCCTGCGAGCAGGAGGACGTTAGCCGGGCGGTGATGACCGGCGGCGTGGCGGCGAACGGCGCATTGCGGCGCGCCATGGAGCAGGAAGGCGCG
>QJWD01000084.1 GCA_003235465.1 Nitrospirota bacterium
GACAGCCTCATCGACCAGGGCTGGAATAAAGAAAACGGCGAACTGGACCTGCGCGAAAAGGAACTCGACGACGAGGATCTCAAGAAGATTCTGCAGTCGGACAAAATCAAGGGCGTGACCGCGCTGTTTCTCGAGTTCAACGAGATCGGCGATGACGGCATAAAGGCCCTGCTCGATTCCGAGCACGCGAAATTCATCACCGCCATCAACCTGTTCAAGAACAACCTCACCGATGCTGGCGTCAAGGCGATGGCCGCCTCGAAATCCCTCATCAATCTTTCCGAACTGGTGATGAGCGACAACAAGGTTGGCGTCGAAGGGGCGTTGGCGCTTGCCGAATCGCGGCCTCTGGCCAACCTGGTGTCTCTGTGGGTGGGCGACGATCTGGGCGACGAGGGCGTGAAGGCGATCGCCACGTCAAAAACCCTGACCAAGCTCAACCTGCTGTCCCTCTACCGCAACAACATCGGAAACCCAGGGGCCGTCGCCATCGCCGAATCGAAAAACCTCGGCCAGCTTACGGAGCTCAACCTGAACTGGAATTACATCGAGGGGGCGGGGGTCGAGGCCCTGGCGCAGTCGGACACGCTCAAGAACCTGACCCAGTTGACGCTGACGTACAACCCCATTGGCGACCGCGGGGCCATCGCCATCGCCGGATCGAAAACGCTTGGCAAGCTTTCCCTGCTCGACCTGTACGAAGCGGAGATCGGCAGCGCCGGGGGGCGGGCCTTCGCCGAATCCACCACGCTCGTCAACCTGGAGACCCTGGTGCTGATTCACAACGACATCAAGCCCGAAGTGCAGGAGATGATCAGAACCTCCAAGACCCTGGCGAAACTCTCTAACGTGATATTCAAGCGCGCCAGCGAAGAGGCCTGAGCCGTAAGCTTATAAGCCTAGGGGTTGCCCGGAGAGCGCCGGGGGGCCCTTTTTTATTGGCCGGCGCGGGCGGAGAGGAACGGGCTGGTGATAAACTTTGGACGGGGTAGAGCCCCCGCCCCTATAGGATACGCGGCAAAATGTTCACTGGAGAAAAACCCGACCTGCTCGACCTGTGGGTGTTCAGGGAAGACAGCATCTACGTTGTCGGCAAGGACGGCGTGCCGCAGCATTACGACGGCCAGGAGTGGCTGCCGGTGCGCACCGAAAACGGCAACCCGCTGATGGGCATCTGGGCGGCGAACGAGAAGTGCATTTACGCCGTCGGCATCGGTGGCGTCGTGCTCAAGTACGACGGCCGCGCGTGGGAATCCATCGACACCGGCAGTTACGATTCGCTGAACGCCGCCTACGGCTTCAGCGAGGACAGCATCTTCTTCTACGGCGTCGGCGGGCGCATGTTGTACTGGGACGGCGAAAAGTGGTCGTACCGCGAGCCCAACACCATCCACGACATCTTCGGCATGTGGGGCGAGGACATCGACCACATCCACGCCGTGGGCGGCGAGGGCATTTACCGCTACTACGACGGCAAGCAGTTCCAGCGGCGCGAGGAACTCACCGAGGAGACCGTCTCCCTTTACGGCATTTGGGGGGCGGGGAGCGACAGCGTTTACGTTGTCGGCTCGCACGGAACCATCCTGCATTTCGACAGCGAGGAATGGCAAAAGATGGAATCCGGCACCGAGGAATATTTGCTCGGCGTCTGGGGCACCGGCGACGACAACATCTACGCCGTCGGCGACAACGCGGTAATCCTGCATTACGATGGCCAGGCGTGGAGCCCGATGGCCTCGCCGCGCGACGACTACCTGACCAAGGTGCGCGGCCTCGGCCCGAAGCAGGTTTACGCCGTTGGCGACAACGGCGCGGTGATCCGCTACGACGGCGAGAGCTGGATCGACATGTCGCTGTGAATTCATAATTTTTCAACCGCAAACCGGGAGGTTTCGTGTCCGGCGTCACCACACAGCACCTGTTGTCGATTTTCGGCTTCGACGCAAACACCATCTTCGTCGGCGGCGCCGACGGCACCATGCTCAGTTTCGACGGCACGGCCTGGACGCCGCTCGACACCGCCGGCCGCTGGACCTTCAAGGGCATCTGGGGCAGCGCGCCCGACCACGTTTTCGCCGTCGCCACCGACGGGCGCATCCTGCGTTACGACGGCAAGGCCTGGAGCGTCGAGGACACGGAAAAACTGCCGCCGATGACCGGCATCTTCGGCATTTCGGAAAATGAAATCTACGCCTGCTCGCGCCTCGGCAAGATATTGCGTTACGACGGCTCCGCCTGGCGCTTTCTCCCCACCGGCACCGATGTGGATATCACCCGGCTCTGGGGCTCGAAGGACAGCGGCATGTTCGCCGTCGGCTACGACGGCCTGGTGCTCAGGCAGGAAGGCGAGAAATGGCGCCGCCTCACCTTCAACTCCAACGCCGAGTTCTACGGCGTGTACGGGTTCGACGGCGGCGGCGTCTACATCGTTGGCTCCGACGGCGCGGCGTTCGGCTACGACGGCGGCGAGTTTTACGAGATGCCGACTAAGACCGGCGATTTTCTCCTCGACGTCTGGGGCCCGGAGGACGACCTGGTGTTCGCCGTCGGCGATGAAGGCCGCATCATGCTCAAGGAAGGGCGGCAGTGGACGCAGATCGAATCCAACACTCAGGAGTACCTGGCGGCGCTCTGGGGTAGCTCCGAGGAAAATATTTACGCCGTGGGAGATAACGGCCTCATCCTGCATTTCAACGGCGAGGACTGGAAGGCCTGGGCGTGACCCCGCTCTCGCGGGCGGCCTGAGATGGAACACTCCAAAAGATGCGAGGGCGCGGCCCGCGCGGTGAAGAAGCACAGATGTTCAAACCCACACTCGAAGAATTCAAGAAGAAGGCGAAACAGGGCAACCTGATTCCCGTGTACAAGGAAATCCTGGCGGATCTCGACACGCCGGTTTCCGCCTACATGAAGATTCGCGGCGGCAGCCATTCCTTTCTTCTGGAAAGCGTCGAAGGCGGCGAGAAATGGGCGCGCTACTGCTTCCTCGGCTGCGATCCGACGCTCACCGTCAGCACGAAGGGCGGCGAGGTCACGATTCGCGGGCAAGGCGGCGAGGAGACGCGGCCCGCCCAGGGCGACACGCCGCTCGCCGAGGTCGAACGCATCCTGTCGGGCTACCGCCCGGTGGACGTCGACGGGCTGCCGCGTTTTTCCGGCGGCGCGGTGGGTTTCATCGGCTACGACATGGTGCGCCACTTCGAACACCTGCCCGATACCACCGAGGACGACCTCGCCGTGCCGGATTCGCTGTTCATCGTCGCCGACACCTTGCTGGTGTTCGACAACGTCAGGCAGACGATCAAGATCGTCTCCAACGCTTTGGTGAAAGGCGACGGCGACCTGGAGCTTTTGTACCGCGCGACCTGCGACAAGATCCTGGCGCTGGAAGCGCGCCTACGCGCCCCCGCGCCGTGTTTCGACACCGCGCCCGTGAACGGCGGCGGCCTCAAAATGGAGTCCAACTTCTCCGAGGAGGAGTTCAGGCAGGCGGTGCTCAAGATCAAGCGCTACATCCTGGAGGGCGACGTCATCCAGGTGGTGCTGTCGCAGCGTCTCAGTTTCGATGTGCGGCTCGATCCATTTCTCATCTACCGCGCGCTTCGCACCATCAACCCGTCGCCCTACATGTATTTTCTCGAATTCGGCGACATCAAGGTTGTCGGCTCGTCGCCGGAGGTGCTGGTGCGCGTCGAGGGCGATCGCGCCGAGGTGCGCCCCATCGCCGGCACGCGCTGGCGTGGCAAGACCGAGGAGGAGGACCAGGCGCTGGAGAAGGACCTGCTCGCCGACGAAAAGGAACTGGCCGAACACATCATGCTGGTGGATCTCGGCAGGAACGACCTCGGGCGGGTGGCGAAAACCGGCTCGGTCGAGGTGAACGAGCGTTTCAAGATCGAACGCTATTCGCACGTCATGCACATCGTCTCCAACGTGCGCTGCCGCCTCAAGCCGGGGATGAGCTGTTACGATGTTCTGGCGGCGGCTTTTCCCGCCGGCACGCTTTCCGGCGCGCCCAAGATCCGCGCCATGGAGATCATCGACGAGCTGGAGCCCAACCGGCGCGGGCTGTACGGCGGCGCCGTCGGCTACATCGGGTTCGACGGCAACATGGACACCGCCATCGCCATCCGCACGCTGCTCATCAAGGGCGCGCGCGCGCACCTGGGCGTCGGCGCGGGCATCGTCGCCGATTCGGTGCCGGAACGCGAATTCGAGGAGACGATGAACAAGGGGCGGGCGCTCCTCAAGGCGGTCGAAGTGGCCGAGCGCGGGCTTTTTGTATGAGGACGTTGATACGCGAATGCAATTCGTTCACCCTCTGCTTCACTCGGAGTTTCGGTGAACGGGAGTTTGTTTTATGATCCTGATGATCGACAATTACGATTCGTTCACCTACAACCTCGTGCAGTACATGGGCGAGCTGGGGGCGGACATGCAGGTGCACCGGAACGACTGCATCGGCATCGCCGACATCGAACGGCTGAAGCCGGAGAAAATCGTCATCTCCCCCGGCCCGTGCACGCCCGAAAAGGCCGGCGTGTCGGTGGAGGTGATACGCCACTTCGCCGGCCGGGTGCCGCTGCTGGGCGTCTGTCTTGGCCACCAGTCGGTGGGCCAGGCTTTCGGCGGCGAGGTGGTGAAGGCGGGGCGCATCATGCACGGCAAGACCTCAAACGTGACGCACGACGGCAAGAATCTGTTCCTGGGTCTGCCCAACCCCTTCGTGGCGACGCGCTACCACTCGCTGGTGCTGAGGCGCAAAACCCTGCCGGATTGTCTCGTGGTCACCGCCGAAAGCGAGGACGGCGAGATCATGGGCATCCGCCACAAGGAATTTTTCATCGAGGGGGTGCAGTTTCATCCGGAATCGATTCTGACCGCCAGCGGCAAGGACCTGCTCAGGAATTTCCTGGAGATGAAAAGCGGCCGATGAACATTCACGACGCCCTCAAGCGGCTGATTGCCCGCCGCGACCTCTCCGAGAAAGAGATGGAGCAGGTGATGACCCAGGTCATGGAAGGCGGCGTGGCCGAGGTTTCGCTTGCGGCGTTTCTCACCGCGCTCGCGATGAAGGGGGAGACGGTGGAAGAGATTCTTGGTGCGGCGCGGGTCATGCGCGCCAAATCCGAAAAGCTTTCCGTGAAAGCGAGGCCGGTGGTCGACACCTGCGGCACCGGCGGCGACGGCGGCCAAACTTTCAACGTGTCCACCTGCGCGGCGTTCGTCGTCGCCGGGGCGGGGGTCACCGTTGCCAAGCACGGCAACCGCGCTGTCTCCAGCCGGTCGGGAAGCGCCGACGTATTGAAGGCGCTCGGCGTGAACATCGACGCCGGCCGCGAAACGGTGGAGCGCTGCCTGGCCGAGGTGGGCATCGGCTTTCTGTTCGCGCCGCTGTTGCACGGGGCGATGAAGCACGCCGCCGGCGTCAGGCGCGCGCTCGGTTTTCGCACCGTGTTCAACCTGCTTGGCCCGCTCACCAACCCCGCCGGCGCCGACTGCCAGGTGGTGGGCGTGTTCGAGGACCGCTGGGTGCGGCCGGTGGCTGAGGTGCTGCTCGCGCTCGGCGCGCGCCACGCCTTCGTGGTGCACGGCGCCGACGGCATGGACGAGATCACCATCGTCAAAAGCACGCACGTCTGCGAGCTTGAAGGGGGAAGCCTCAAGGAATATTTCGTTGCCCCGGAAGACGTCGGGCTCTCTCGCGCCTTGCCCGAGGCCATTTGTGGCGGCAAGCCGGAGGAAAACGCCGAATTCATTCGCGCCGTGCTGGGCGGCGCGGCGGGGGCGCGCACTGAAATCGTGCTCCTGAACGCGGCGGCGGCGCTGGTGGCGGCGGGCCGGGCCACATCGCTTAAAGACGGGGTGGAGGTCGCGCGCGCGGTCATCGCTTCCGGCCGGGCGCTTGAGAAGCTCACGGGCCTTTGCCGCGTGAGCCAGTCCTGACCATGGCCACGATACTCGACAAGATCTACGCCGACAAAAAGGAGGAGCTCGCGGGCACGCGGCGCGAGCGGCCGCTCGCCGAGGTGAAGCAGCGTGCGCGCGACCGGAGCGGCCTGCGCGATGCGAAAGCGGCCCTCAAGAAGGATGGAGCCACTCGCATCATCGCCGAGATCAAGCGGCGAAGCCCCTTCAAGGGGGAACTGCTGGCTCATTTCGATGCCGTAGACATCGCCCGCCAGTACGCGGAAAACGGGGCGGCGGCGATCTCGATCCTCACCGAGAGCCGGCATTTCGCCGGCGATCTGGATTATCTCGACCGGGTGCGCGACGCGGTAGACATCCCGCTACTCAGGAAGGATTTCATTTTCGACCCCTACCAGGTGCACGAGGCGCGCGCCTTCGGCGCGGATTTTTTTCTCCTCATCGCCACCTGGTTGGACGGGAACCAGCTCGCCGATCTCCTTGCCCTGGGCGTGGAGGTGGGGCTTCCCGCGCTGGTGGAAACGCACGACGAGGCGGACCTCGACAAGGCGTTCCGTGCCGGGGGCGAGATCCTCGGCATCAACAACCGCGACCTCAAGACAGGCAGGACGGATCTCGCCGTCTCGCGCCGGCTCATCGGCCGCGCGAGGGAGGAGGCGGGCAAGATCGTCGTCACCGAGAGCGGCATTCACACAGCCCGGGATATCGAGGAACTCGCGGGCCTCGGGGCCGATGCGTTTCTCATCGGCGAGAGCCTGATGACCTCCGGCGATATTCCGGGGAAGCTAAAGTCGCTGCTCGGCCAGGAGGCGGACGATAATGGCTGAGCGGAAAAATATTGAAAAGCCCGAAGGGCGGGTTAGAATCAAGATCTGCGGCATCACCAGGCTCGAGGACGCCCTCGCCGCCGCCGCCGCCGGGGCCGACGCGCTCGGGTTCATCTTTTATAGAAAGAGCCCGCGCGGCGTCAGCATGAAGGCAGTGGCGAAAATCGTCCAGGCGCTGCCGCCGTTCATCGAAACCGTCGGCGTGTTCGTCGACGAGAGCGCCGAGCGCGTCAACCGGGTGGCCGAGGCCTGCGGGCTTGGCCGAGTGCAGCTGCACGGAGGCGAAACGGCGGCCTTTTGCAGGCGAATCCGGCAGCCGGTGATCAAGGCGGTGCGGGTGAAGGACATGGGGTCGCTCGCCGATCTCGCGTCCTACCGGGTCAGCGGCTTTTTGCTCGACGCGCACAAGGAGGGCGTGCCCGGCGGCACCGGCCGCACCTTCGACTGGGACCTGGCCCTGGCCACCAAGCGCCACGGCCCGGTTATTCTCGCCGGCGGGCTTTCGCCGGACAACGTCGCCGAGGCGATTCGCCTTGTCCGGCCTTACGGCGTCGACGTGGTGAGCGGCGTGGAAGCCGCGCCGGGAATCAAGGACCACGGCAAGCTGCGCGCATTCATCCGCGCCGCAAACGCTGCGTAGGAAGAGGGGCCGCCATCACTCACGAGAAGGATTACCGAGTCCTCAAGGACATTTGCCGCGAGAGGAAAAATCAACAGGTGGAGCCAATCATGAAATCGACAACCCTGCCCGACGAGCGCGGCCATTTCGGCGTGTTCGGTGGCAAATACGTCATCGAAACGCTGATGCCGGCGCTCGACGAGCTGGAGGCGGTGTACGCCGAGGCGCGAAAGGACCCCTCGTTCCAGGAGGAACTGGACTATTACCTCAAGCAGTACGTCGGCCGGCCGACGCCGCTTTATTTCGCCAGCAACCTGACGGAAAAGCTGGGCGGCGCGCGCATCTATTTAAAACGTGAAGACCTGAACCACACCGGCGCGCACAAGATCAACAACACCATCGGCAGCGCCCTGCTCACGAGGCGCATGGGTAAGAAGCGGGTGATCGCGGAAACCGGGGCCGGCCAGCACGGCGTCGCTACCGCCACCGCAGCGGCGCTGTTCGGCCTCAAGTGCGACGTCTTCATGGGCGAGGAGGACATGCGCCGGCAGGCGCTGAACGTCTTCCGCATGCGCCTCCTGGGCGCCAACGTGGTGCCGGTGACCTGCGGCTCGCGCACGCTCAAGGACGCCACCAGCGAAGCCATCCGCCACTGGATCACCACGGTGGAGACCACGCATTACATCATCGGCTCGGTTGTCGGGCCGCACCCGTACCCGATGCTGGTGCGCGATTTTCAGCGCGTCATCGGCGTCGAGGCGCGCGAGCAGATTCTCGCAGCCGAGGGCCGCCTGCCAGACGCCTGCGTCGCCTGCGTCGGCGGCGGCAGCAACTCCATCGGCCTGTTCCACCCGTTCATCGACGACGCCCCGGTGCGCCTGGTCGGCGTCGAGGCGGCGGGGCTTGGCATCGAAACCGGCAAGCACGGCGCGTCCATCGGCGAGGGCAGGCGGGGCGTCCTGCACGGCATGATGAGCTACCTGCTCTACGACGACGACGGCCAGGTGAAGGAAGCGCATTCAGTTTCCGCCGGGCTCGACTACCCCGGCGTCGGCTGCGAGCACAGCCACTTGCACGACAGCGGCCGCGCCACCTACGCGAGCGTCACCGACGCCGAGGCGCTGGAAGGGTTCAAACTGCTCTCCGAGGTCGAAGGCATCATCCCGGCGCTGGAATCGGCGCACGCCATTTTCCACGCGGCGCGCATGGCCAAGGAAATGAAGAAGGACGAGATCATCGTCGTCTGCCTTTCCGGCCGTGGCGACAAGGACGTGGTGCAGGTGGCGGACCTGATGGGGGAAAAACTGTGAGCCGCATCGGAAAACGTTTTGAGGAAATCAATGCCGCCGGGCGCAAGGCGCTGGTGGCGTTCATCACCGCCGGTGATCCCGACCTCGAGGCCACGCGCAGGCATTTCGAGGTGATTGAGAATAACGGCGCGGACATCATCGAACTCGGCGTGCCGTTTTCCGATCCCCTGGCCGACGGGCCGGTGATCCAGGCGTCGTCACAGCGCTCGCTGAAGGGCGGCGTCACGCTAAAGAAAATCATCGCGCTGGTGGGTGAGATCAGGAAGACCTCCGAATTGCCCATCGTGCTGATGAGCAGTTTCAACCCGGTGTTCGTGTACGGCTTGAAAGCCTTCGTGAGCGACGCGGTGGCCGCCGGCGTCGACGGCGTCATTCTGCCCGACCTGCCGCCGGAGGAAGCGGCGGAGTTCCGCGCCCTGGCCGAGCCGAGGGGCCTCGACACGATTTTCCTGTTGGCCCCGACCAGCACGCCCGAGCGCGTGGCCATGGTGGCCGGGCAAAGCCGCGGCTTCATCTATTACGTCTCGCTCACCGGCACCACCGGCATGAAGGGCGAGCTCTCCGAAACGATTGGAAGCAAGGTCGCCGCGATCAAGAAGGTGGCGGAGCTGCCGGTGCTGGTCGGCTTCGGCATCTCCGGCCCGGAGCAGGCGAAGAGCGCCGCTCAGCTTTCCGACGGCGTCATCATCGGCAGCGCCATCGTGCGCATCATCGAAGAGAACGCCGACGCCGCGCGCCGCGAAGCGGAAGTCGGCCGTTTCGTCGCCGGCGTGAAGCAGGCCCTGGACGGGGCGCGCTGAGCGGCTCGGCGGTGCGTATTTCCGTCATCATCCCCGCCTTCAATGAAGAGGCCTCCATCGGCCTCGTGCTGGATGCCCTCCCGAAAGACCGGCTGAACGAGGTCATCGTCGTCAACAATGGCTCCACCGACCGCACCGCCGAGGTCGCCTCAGGCCACGGCGCGCG
>QJWD01000199.1 GCA_003235465.1 Nitrospirota bacterium
TTCATCTACACCGGCCGGGTGAAAGCCCTCGCCGACGCGGTGCGGGAGAAGGGCGTCAAGTTTTAACCCCAGCCGCTTTAAGCGGGCCAGGCCATGAGGAGGCGTCATTGCAAGAGCAAGGCAATAGCAAACAGGAATTCGTCGACAAAATAGTCAAGATCAACCGCGTGGCCAAAGTGGTCAAGGGGGGTCGGCGTTTCAGCTTCAGCGCCCTGGTCGTGGTTGGTAACCGCGAGGGCGAAGTGGGCTGGGGCCTGGGCAAGGCCAATGAAGTGCCCGAGGCCATCCGCAAGGGCGTCGAAAAGGCCAAGAAAAACATGATCAACGTGCAGCTCGATGGCTCGACCATCCCGCACGAGGTCATCGGCGCTTACGGGGCGGGCCGCGTGCTCCTGAAACCCGCTTCGCGGGGAACAGGGCTGATCGCCGGCGGCGCCGTGCGCGCTGTTCTGGAAGCGGCCGGGGTGCGCGACATCCTGACCAAATGTTTGAGGACCAACAACCCGCACAACGTGGTGAAAGCCACCATCGCGGGCCTGGGCAGCCTGCGCGACAAGGCCACATGCGCCTCGATTCGCGGCAAGGCCATCTCAGAGTGACATCAGCCAGAAAGCCAAAATGATCAAACTATCAAATTTGCAACCACCCCGCGGGGTGAAAAAGAACCGGAAACGCATCGGCCGGGGCATCGGCTCGGGCACGGGCAAGACCAGCGGCAAGGGGCAGAAGGGGCAGAAGTCCCGCTCGGGCGGCAACCCGCACCCCTGGTTCGAAGGCGGCCAGATGCCGCTCTACCGCAGGCTGCCGAAGCGCGGGTTCACCAATATATTCAAAAAAGAGTACGAGGTGGTCAATGTCGGCCAGCTTGCCGCCATGTCCCAGGACGATCCCGTGACGCCACAGGCGCTCAAGGAAAAGGGATTGATTAAAAAGGTCGGTGCCGTAAAAATCCTTGGGACCGGCGATCTGTCCGCGAGCCTGAACGTGGAAGCGCATAAATTCAGCCGGTCGGCCATTGAGAAAATCGAGAAGGCAGGGGGAAAGGCTAAAATCATTTAAATGAGCGGTGCTCAAGCGGCTGGCAACATATTCAGGGTTCCGGAGCTCAAGCGGAGGATTTTCTTCACCCTCGGGCTTCTGATCGTATACCGTATCGGCGCGCATATACCGACCCCGGGCATCAACTCCATGGCCCTGGCGGAATTGTTCGCGCGGGCGCAGGGAACCATACTGGGTTTCTTCAATATGTTTTCCGGCGGCGCGCTCAGCCGGCTGACGATCTTCGCGCTTGGCATCATGCCTTACATCAGCTCGTCGATCATCATCCAGCTGATGACCATGGTTTCCCCGACGCTCGCCAGGCTCAAGAAGGAAGGGGAGCAGGGGCAGAAGAAGATCACCCAGTACACCCGCTACGGCACCGTGCTTTTGAGCGGGATTCAGGGTTCCGGAATTGCGGTGGCGCTGGAAAACATGACCAGCCCCGGCGGAACGCCCATCGTGCCCGGGCCCGGCTGGAGCTTCCGCATGATGACGGTGCTGACGCTCACCGCGGGCACCTGTTTTCTCATGTGGCTGGGCGAGCAGATCACCGAACGCGGCATCGGCAACGGCATTTCGCTCTTGATTTTTTCCGGCATCGTGGCGGGCACGCCGCGGGCGATTTTTCAGTCGATGGACCTCATGGGCACTGGCGAGCTTTCCGTGCTGGTGGTTTTGTTCCTGGCGGTTCTCATGATTTTTGTGGTGGGCGCCATCGTATTCACCGAGGGCGGCCAGAGGCGGATTCCCATTCAGTACGCCAAGCGCGTGGTGGGAAAAAAGATGTACGGCGGGCAGAGCACGCATTTGCCGCTCAAGGTCAACACCTCCGGCGTGATTCCGCCCATCTTCGCGTCGTCGCTGATCATGTTTCCGGCATCCATCGGGCAGTTCACCACGCACCCGATCATGCAGACGATATCAGGGTTGCTGACGCCGGGAAACCTGGTCTACAGCCTGATTTTCGCGGGCCTGATATTTTTCTTCTGCTACTTTTACACGGCGGTCATTTTCAACCCGGTGGACGTGGCGGAGAATTTTAAAAAATACGGCGGCTACGTGCCCGGCATCCGGCCCGGGGCCAAGACCGCGGAGTACATCGACCATATACTCTCGAGGATCACGTTTTACGGCGCGATCTACCTGTCTTTGGTCTGTATTTTGCCGGATTATTTGATAAAATATTTCAACATTCCGTTCTATTTCGGTGGTACCAGCCTTTTGATCGTTGTGGGCGTGTCGCTGGACACGATGCAGCAGATCGAGTCCCACCTGGTTATGCGGAATTACGAAGGGTTCGTCAAAAAGGGAAGACTCAAAGGCCGCCGAGGCTGATCCATGAGGTTGATTCTTTTAGGGCCCCCCGGCGCGGGAAAGGGGACCCAGGCCAAACTGCTCAAGGAAAAGTTCGGTATCCCGCAGATATCCACCGGAGATATTCTCCGGCAGGCCATTCGGGATCACAGCGAGCTGGGCATCAAGGCCAAATCCTACATGGATGGCGGCAGGCTGGTGCCGGACGACCTGGTGATCAGGCTGATTCGAGAAAGATTGCGGCAGGAGGACTGCCGGGCCGGGTTCATACTCGACGGTTTTCCGCGAACGATCGTGCAGGCGGAGAAACTGAGCGAGACGCTGGCCGAAATGGGGATCACCCTGAGCGCCGTGGTGGACCTCGAGATAGACCCGGAGGAGGTCGCCAAGCGGCTTGCCGGGCGCAGCACCTGTTCGAAATGCGGGGCCATGTTTCACGACACGTCCCGGCCCCCAAGGCAGGCGGGCGTTTGCGATGGGTGCGGCAGCGAGTTGTACAAGCGGGAGGATGACAACCGCGAGACCATCCATAAGCGACTGGAGGTTTACGCGAAGGAAACCGCCCCGCTCAAGGAATTTTACAGTCGCCAGGGCAACCTGAAGACGGTGAA
>QJWD01000165.1 GCA_003235465.1 Nitrospirota bacterium
GTCGCGCTCACCGGCCTTCCTATCGGCCGTTTGCTTGAGCACTTTAGCGGCCTCAGCCTTTCGCCGCAGGAGCATTCCATCGCCCGCCGCATCGTCAAGGAGATCAAGGAGCGGCTGGGCTTTCTCGCCAACGTCGGCCTCGACTACCTGACCCTCGACCGCACCTCCGCCACCCTCTCCGGCGGCGAGAGCCAGCGCATCCGCCTGGCGACGCAGATCGGCTCCAGCCTCACCGGGGTGCTCTACGTCCTCGACGAGCCGAGCATCGGCCTGCACCAGCGCGACAACGACCGCCTGCTGAAAACCCTGCTCAGCCTGCGCGACCTGGGAAACACGGTGCTGGTGGTGGAGCACGACGAAAACACCATCCTCGCCTCCGACCACGTGGTCGATCTTGGCCCCGTCGCGTGCGTTCACTGCGGCGAAGTCGTCTTTTCCGGCAGCCCCGGGGCGCTCCTCGCCGCCGAAAAATCGCTCACCGGAAAATACCTCTCGGGCAGGGTGGCGATCCCGCTTCCCGAAAAGCGGAGAAAGGGCAACGGCGAGTTTATCAAGATCACCGGCGCCACCGCCAACAACCTGAAGAACATCGATGTCGATATCCCGCTCGGCTGCACGGTGCTTGTCACCGGCGTCTCCGGCTCGGGCAAGAGCACCCTGGTGCTCGACATCCTCTACCGGGCGCTGGCGCAGCATTTCTGGAAATCCACCGACAAGCCGGGGCCGTTCAAGAAGATCCACGGCGTCAACCACCTCGACAAGGTGATCGACATCGACCAGTCGCCCATCGGCCGCACGCCGCGCTCCAACCCGGCCACCTACACAGGCGTGTTCACCCTCATTCGCGACCTGTTCAGCCAGGTGCCCGAAGCCCGGGCGCGCGGCTACAAGCCGGGCCGCTTCAGCTTCAACGTCAAGGGCGGCCGCTGCGAGGCCTGCCAGGGCGACGGCGTGCTCAAGGTGGAGATGCACTTCCTGCCCGACGTGTTCGTCACCTGCGAGGCGTGCCAGGGCAAGCGCTTCAACCGCGACACCCTGGAGATCCTCTACAAGGGCAGGAACATCGCCGAGGTGCTGGAGATGACCGCCGAGGAAGCGCGCGAATTCTTCAAGAACATCCCCGCCATCCAGTCGCGGCTGAAAACCATCACCAGCGTCGGCCTCGACTACATTCACCTGGGCCAGGCCGCCACCACGCTTTCCGGCGGCGAGGCGCAGCGCGTGAAGTTGGCCAAGGAACTCTCGAAACGCGGTACTGGGCGCACCCTCTACATCCTCGACGAGCCCACCACCGGCCTGCACTTCGCCGACATCGAGCAATTGCTCGGCGTGCTTTCCCGCCTCGTCGACCAGGGCAACACCGTCCTCATCATCGAGCACAACATGGACGTCATCAAAACGGCGGATCACATCATCGATCTCGGCCCCGAGGGGGGAGACGGCGGCGGCCGCGTTCTAGCGGCGGGAACACCGGAGGAAATAATTAAATCAAAAGGCTCTTATACGGGGAAATACCTGAAAGAACACTTAAAGAGAGTGAAGAAGCCCTAGGACGGTTTGGAGGCTTGGCTCGCGGGTTTCTGGTACACCTTGCGGCGGAAGATATCGCGCCGGCTGACCAGCCGGTCGAGAAACAGCATCCCCTCGAGGTGGTCCATCTCGTGCTGCGCGGCGCGCGCCTCGTAGCCCTCCATATGGTAGACGCGTTCGGCGCCGGTTTCGTCGAGGGCGCTTAGGGTGATGCGCTCAAAGCGGGCGACGTTGCCGGTGTAGTCCGGCACCGACATGCAGCCCTCGCGCCCCACCACCGACCCCTCGCCGGAGACGATCACCGGGTTGATGAGCACCAGCCTGCCGTGGTGTTTGATCTTCGGTTTCGACGACACGTCGACGATGACGATGCGCTTGAAGCAGCCGACCTGCGGCGCGGCAATGCCGACCCCTCCGGGGCCCGCGCGCATGGTTTCCTCCAGGTCGGCGATGAAGTCGAGGAGCGCCTGGTCGACGGTTGCCACCGCCTCGGATATCTGCTTGAGACGCGGGTCGGGGTAGACGAGAATGTCGAGAACAGCCATGATCGTCAGCCTATCAGCAGGTCGTTTTCCGAGAGCCGCGCCTCCACCCCCTTTTCGCGCGACAGGGTTTCAAGCACCGCCCGGATGGCGGGAATGCCCTTCCCGGCGACGCCGTCGAGGTGCATGATGTAGATGGGCTCCTCCTCGCTGCCACCGATGTCGGTTTCCAGGTTGAGGATGTTGAGGCCGGCATCGGCAAGCGCCCCCGTCACATCGGCGACGATGCCGGCGCGGTCCGCGCCGTAAACGCTGATGCGCACATCCGGCTCGACATGCCGGTGCAGGGCCGCGTCGATCTCGTCGACGTGCAGGTGCATGCCCAGACGCTCGCACACCGGCCTTAGCAGGGCTTCGATATCGCGCCTGCCGCCGTCCATCTCCACCATCAGCATGGTGGCGAAATTTCCGCCGAGCCGCGCCATCGATGCCTCGCCGAGATTCCCCTTGCCCTCGAACAGGGCTTTCGTCACCCCGGCGACGATGCCCGGCCGGTCGCGCCCGATCAATGTGACCATGAACCATTTTTTCATGCCGCCTCCTGTTGTCCGTCCGCTTCCGGTTTTCGCTCAGGCTTCCAGCCAGGCCGCGAACAGCTGCCAGGCATCCTGAAACCGGTTGGCGGGAAATTTGCGCACTTCGACCGGCCGCCCGGGTTCCGGAGCCCGGTTCACCACGATCTGCTTTTCGTGCACCGTCGGGGTTTCGATGAAGATCGACAAGCCCTCCCCCATCACCGAACCGGTGCCGCGCATGAGCTCCTCGAACACCCGTTTGGCGGAAGCCTCCACCGGCAGGCCGTTCTTGTTGATCAACTCGGCCACTCAAAGCCTCCCTGGCCCCGGAGAGCCGCCTTCACGCGCTCTACTCCGCATTTCCCTGCGGCCCCTGAA
>QJWD01000128.1 GCA_003235465.1 Nitrospirota bacterium
AGCGTTCGTGCCGGAAAACTACATCTATCGGGTCATCCAGCTCGCCCGCCAGGGCGTGAAGGACATCCAATTCGAGGAATACGACACGAACTGGAACTCCGAGGCCTACCTCACCGTGTCGGGGCAGAACTCCAACAACTCGGTCCGCCTGACCAATGACTTTCTCAACGCCGTGGAAAAGGACGACGACTGGAACCTGATCCGCCGTACCGACGGCAAGGTCAGCCGGACGGTGAAAGCCCGGGACCTGTGGGATAAAATCAATCTCGCGTCCTGGGCATCGGCCGACCCGGGGCTGCAGTTCGACACCACCATCAACGAATGGCACACCTGCCCGGAAGGCGGCAAGATCAACGCCTCCAACCCCTGTTCCGAGTACATGTTCCTCGACGACACCGCCTGCAACCTGGCCTCGATCAACCTGATCCAGTTTTTCCGGGAAGAGACCGGCGTGCTGGATGTGGAGGGTTTTCGCCACGCCTGTCGCCTGTGGACGCTGACGCTTGAAATCTCCGTCATGATGGCGCAGTTTCCAAGCAAGATCATGGCGCAGAAAAGTTTCGATTACCGCACCCTTGGCCTGGGCTACGCCAACCTCGGGGCGCTGCTCATGGTGCTCGGCATTCCCTACGATTCGGAAAAGGGACGGGCCATCGCCGGGGCCATCACCGCAATGCTCACCGGCGCCTCCTACGCCATGTCGGCGGAGATGGCGCGAGACCGTGGGCCGTTCCTCGAATACAAGAAGAACAAGGGCGCCATGCTCCGCGTCCTGCGCAACCACCAGCGCGCGGCGCAGAATATCGAGTCGAACGAATACGAAGGGCTCAGCGTGTTTCCACAAGGGATCTCCGCCCGGCATTGCCCGGCCTACCTGCACAGCGCGGCGCTTCGGGAATGGACCGACGCGCTGGAGCTCGGCAAGTTGTATGGATTCCGCAACGCGCAGACCACCTGCATCGCTCCGACGGGTACCATCGGCCTGCTGATGGACTGCGACACCACCGGCATCGAGCCCGATTATGCCCTCGTCAAATACAAGAAACTCGCCGGTGGCGGCTATTTCAAGATCATCAACCAGTCGGTGCCGGCGGCGCTTCGCCGGCTCAGCTACGCGGAAGATGAAATCCGCGAGATCGTCGAATACTGCGTGGGTTCCGGCAAACTCGACGGCGCGCCAGCCATTAACCGCGAGACCCTGGGCGACAAGGGCTTCACCGACGAAGTGCTCGACGCCATCGAGGCGGAGCTGCCGAAGGTGTTCGACATCACCTTCGCGTTCAACAAATACGTCCTCGGCGAGAGGTTCGCAAAAGACATCTTGGGGCTCACCGACGAGCAGCTCAATTCCTTCGACTTCAACCTGCTCAGCCACCTCGGCTTCAGCGATGAGGATATCCTCCGCGCCAACGACGCCATCTGCGGGACGATGACCATCGAAGGCGCCCCGCACCTCAAGGAAGAGAATTATCCGATCTTCGACTGCGCCAACAAATGCGGCAAGTACGGCAAACGCTACATCCATCCGGACGCGCACATCCGCATGATGGCCGCCGCCCAGCCGTTTCTCTCCGGGGCGATTTCCAAGACCATCAACATGCCCAACCACGCCACCCTCGAGGATGTCGAGAAAGCCCATCTCCTGTCCTGGAAGCTGATGCTGAAGGGCACCGCGGTCTACCGCGACGGGTCGAAACTCAGCCAGCCGCTCAACAGCGTCGCCAGCGAGGATTTCAGCCATCTCACCGAGGAGGGCCTGGAAGAAAAAGCGCCGGTGAAGATCGCGGAAACCATCGTCCGCACCATCGCCGGCAAGAGGACCTCGCTGCCGCACCGGCGCAACGGCTACACGCAGAAAGCCGTCATCGGGGGCCACAAGGTTTACCTCAGAACCGGCGAATACGATGATGGAAAGCTCGGCGAAATCTTCATCGACATGCACAAGGAAGGCGCGGCGTTCCGCAGCCTGATGAACTGCTTCGCCATCTCCATTTCCCTCGGCCTGCAGCACGGCGTGCCGCTGGAGGAGTTTGTCGACGCGTTCGTGTTCACCCGCTTTGAGCCCAACGGCATCGTCACCGGCAACCGCAAGATCACCATGGCGACCTCGACCATCGACTATATTTTCCGCGAACTCGCCATCAGCTACCTGGGGCGCAACGATCTGGCCCAGGTGACGCCCGATGACCTGCGGTCCGACGCCATCGGCAAGACCGGCGAGAAGGAACCCGAGGGAAAGCCCGAGTCGCCGGCCGGGAAAACCGATAACGGCCAGCGGCCGGTGGTGGCGACGATCACCACCGCGAGCCCGGATCAGATCAAGAACGGCGCCGGGCTCACCGACGCCGGCACGAACGGCAACGGCACCGCAGTGCACAAGGAGGTCGTCGCTTCGGCCCGCCTCACCACGGGAATCCGCATGAGCGCCAGCGCCCAGGTGGCCAAGCTCAAGGGCTACGAGGGTGACCCGTGCAACGAATGCGGCCAACTCACCCTGATTCGCAACGGCACCTGCCTCAAATGCGTGACCTGCGGTGCGACGTCGGGCTGCTCCTGATTTTTATTTTCCATCCGGCCCCGGCCTGGGGCCGGATGGTCACCTTGAAACCGCGCGCGGCGGCGGCTTCACGCAACGAAAGCCGAACGCCGCGTGCTTCATGGCCGTGGGGGCGAAGTTTCTGAAAGAAATTTCCGCCGCGCGCGCATCACTCAGAAAGCCGCCTCCCTTCAGCACTTGCAACCGCTCTCCCGACTCCGATTTCACCGCGCCCCCGAGGGGCGAGCGCACCCACTCCCAGACGTTCCCCGCCATGTCCAGCGCGCCGGACGGGCTTGCTCCCGACGGGTAAGAGCCGACCGGCAAGACCTTGCGGGCGCCCTCTTCAGCCATATTCCCCTTTTCCGGCAGAAAGTCGTTTCCCCAAGGCCAGCGCGCCATGCCCGGGCCGCGAGCCGCCGCTT
>QJWD01000089.1 GCA_003235465.1 Nitrospirota bacterium
AGGTTTTCTGGCAGGTTGCCCGCGTAGAGGTTCATGGGCTGTCTGGCTTGAGGGGGGCCGGGGCAGGCCCCCGCCCTCTCGTTTATCTGGCTCTTCGCCGCGTATTTTGCGACGCGCCGGCGGGTACCACGCCGCCATTTCGGTTCCACCCGCCCCCCGCCTGCTGGCGGCTTGCCTGCGGCCTTCCCCCGCGCCGCCTTGGGCGCGTTTTCGCCCCCGCCGGCCTGGCCGGTTGGGCGCCGCTTTTGGCGATGGCGGCGGAATGGTAGGGATGGCTGTCGTGCACCTCCACGACGCGGTTGGTCACGCGTTCGATGTTCCTTAAGTACGCGCGTTCGCCCTCATCGCAGAACGAAAGAGCGACGCCCAGCGCTCCCGCGCGCGCGGTGCGGCCGATGCGGTGCACGTAGCTTTCCGGTTCGTTGGGCAGTTCGTAATTGATGACGTGGCTGATGCCGTCGATATCGAGACCGCGCGCCGCCACATCGGTGGCCACCAGCACACGCGCCTTGCCGCTTCTGAACTTATCGAGCGCCTGCACACGCGCCGCCTGCGATTTGTTGCCGTGCAGCGCCTCGGCTTCGACGCCGCTTTTTCTCAGCTTCTCAACCGCGCGGTTGGCGCCGTGCTTGGTACGGGTGAACACCAGCACGCGGTAGAGGCTCTCGTCCTCCAGCATGGCGTGCAGGAGGGCGGTCTTGTTCTCGCGTTCGACGAACAGCACGCGCTGGTCGATTTTTTCGACGGTGCTGGAAGGCGGCGTCACGGTCACCCGCAGCGGGTTGTCGAGGAACTGTTCGCTCAGTTTCAGGATCTCGGTGGGCAGGGTGGCGGAGAACAGCATGGTTTGCCGCTTTTTGGGAATGCTGCCGACGATGCGGCGGATGTCCGGCAAAAAGCCCATGTCGAGCATGCGGTCGGCTTCGTCGAGCACCAGCACTTCCACGCCATTTAAGCGGGCGTGGCCCTGGCCCTCGAGGTCGAGCAGGCGGCCCGGCGTGGCGACCAGCACATCGACGCCGCGCCCAAGCTCGCGCATCTGGTTATTGTAGCTTGCGCCGCCGTACACCACGGCGTACTTGATTTTTACATGGCGGCCGTACACCCTGAAGCTCTCGGCGATTTGCAGCGCGAGTTCGCGGGTGGGGGTGAGAACCAGGACCCGCGCGCCGTAACGCACCCGCGGTTTCGGGTTCTTCGCCAGGTGTTGCAGGATGGGCAGCGCGAACGCCGCGGTTTTCCCCGTGCCGGTTTGCGCGCAGCCTAAAAGGTCGCGCCCCGCGAGAAGATGCGGGATGGCTTGCGACTGGATCGGCGTGGGCGTGGTGTACTTCTCCTCGGCGACCGCCCGGCACAGGGGGTCGATGAGGTCGAGGGAATCGAAATTCCCGGCCAGGGGGTGTTGCTTAAGATCGGTTGACATGTTTTCCTTCGGTTTAACTTTGTGAATTAAAGAAGCTGCCAGGTGAGGAATGTAAAAGCGTGTGGGAAGACCCGCTATCCTTACGGGAACAAACTTCGTGGATAAGACAGTATACTCCTGATTTTTTTACAATTGCACCTAAATAATCGGGTTTTTTTATTTTTTTCGCCCGCCGCCCTTTTTCGCAGGCAGGTAAAACGGTTCCGGGGAGGGGCCCCTCCCCGGTTTTTCTGCTTCCGTTATACCGTTTCCACGCTTATTTTGATTGGCGTCGGGTTGGTGATGATGTCGTACACTGGGGAATTCTTTACGATCTCGGCCAGTTTTTCCTTTTCCGCGTCGCTTTTCACCTTGAAGTTAACGCGGATTTCCTTGTAGCCCTTTCGCGCCTTGGGGTCGAGGCCGAGGAAGCCCTTGAGATCGAGATCTCCCTCGTAATTCGAGTTGATGGCGTCGACTTCGATCCCCTGGGCGGCGGCATGGTAGGCCAGGGTGGTGGTCATGCAGCCGGAAAGGGCGGCGAGCACGTACTCCACCGGGTTCGCGCCCTTGTCCCTGCCGAGCAGGACCGGCGGCTCGTCGGCGGTGAAGGTGAAGGGTTTTTCGCGCTTATGCTCCTGGCAAGCGCCATAATAATTTCCCACCTCGATGGTGTTTTCGCCGCCGCCCAACCAGGTGTTCCTGGCGCGGAACTGGAAATCGGCGATTTCCGGCTGGCCCTTGATCGACGCGACGGTTTCCGCCATCTGGCTCACGTTGACGCCGTTGATGATCTTGGGAGCTTGGGTTGCTTTCGTCATGGTCTTTCTCCTTTATATTGAAAGGTTGGGGTAAAAGCGGGCTCGCTGCCCGCAAATCTAATTAACTGATTAGTTAAATTAAAGAGTAAAAAAAATCAGTCCCCGATCAGGGCCTCCGCCGCCCGAAGGGAGCGATCCACCGGCCATTTTTGCCGGTACTCTTGGCTCGCCATGATCAATCCGCCCATAAGCAGATAATAGGTTTCGGCGACGTGGTCCACATCCAGCTCCTGGTAGCGCGCCTCCGACTGCTTGAGGCCTTCCACCGTGTCGCGAATCATGGCGCGAAGGCCATCGACAAAATTCCTCGCCTCGTGAAACAGGGGATGGGATGGGTCGGCCACTTCTGAAATCATGTTGAAAAATCCGCATCCCCGGTAATCCGTTGCAACCATTTCCTTGCCCACCTCGCGGAGGAAGGACAGGTAACGGCCGCGCGCCGTGGGCTCCTTTTCAAGCGCCTCCCTGAACCCGGATAGATGGCGCTCGCTTCGCTCCTTAAGGTAGGCCTGGCACAATTCTTCCTTGGTGGAAAAATGCGTGTACACCGTCGGCCGGGACACGCCGGACTTCTCGATCACCTGGTCGATGGTGGTGGCCTGGTAGCCCTGGTTGTAGAACAGGTCGAAGGCCGCCTGGATGATCCTGCCCCTGGTTTTGGATGTGTCTCTCGTTGCCATGATGTGAGATTAAACTAAACTAACTGGTTAGTCAAGTTAAAA
>QJWD01000233.1 GCA_003235465.1 Nitrospirota bacterium
CGTCGGCGATCAGCGGGTATTTGATCTCGCCCAGGCCGCCCTTCTTCCTGTCGGTGTTGCGCCAGGCGAGGTGGGAGAACTTGCTGTCGATGGAAACGCCCAGAACCTGGGTGTTGCGCTTTTCGAATTCCGCCGTCTTGTCGCTGAACGCGACGATCTCGGTCGGGCAAACGAAGGTGAAATCCAGCGGATAAAAGAACAGCACAACGTATTTGCCCTTGAAATCCGAAAGCTTGACCTGCTTGAAGGTTCCGTCGGGCATAACGGCATCGGCCGTGAAGTCGGGTGCGGGTTTGGCCACTAGGGTCGACATATTTTCCACTCCTGAAAGAAAGGGTTGTCATTAAAGAGGAGTGTTAATTTAACATAAAGGCGCGGCCGCGTTCAATCGGTAACTCCCTCGCCCGTGGCCGCATTGTTGACAGGGCGGGAGCCTGCTCCTACAATGGGACAACCCACCTCGGGCCAATATAATGAACGACTTCGAGAAAACCGGGCCCCGGCTGCCCGCCCACCTAGACGCAGACGAAAAAATGAACTCTCCGGCCGTCAGCAAACGGCTGATACTTTCCATCGCCCTCACCTTTTTCGTGCTGATCCTGGAAGCAGCCGGCGGGGTCCTCTCCGGCAGCCTGGCGCTTTTGTCCGACGCCGGGCACATGTTGGGCGACGTGTTCTCGCTCTGCCTGAGCTTTTTTGCGCTGAAAATCGCCAGCCAGCCCGTCACCTCGACACGCACCTACGGCTACCACCGCATGGAGATCTTCGCGTCGTTCATCAACGGCGTTCTGCTCGTCATCATGGCGGCGACGATTTTTTACGAGGCGGTGCAGCGATTCCATGAGCCCGGCGAGGTGGACACGGCGGTTCTCGTCACCGTGGCGGTGATTGGCCTCGCCACCAACCTGGGCGTCATCTTTTTTCTCAAGGACGCCGCCGTCCACAGCCACGACCTGAATATCAAGAGCGCGTTCCTGCACGTCATCGGCGACACCCTCGCCTCGGTCGGGGTGATCGTGGGCGGCATCGCCATGATGTTCACGGGCTGGTATTTTCTCGACCCCCTGATCGCCGCCGCCATCGCCGTGTTACTGCTGTGGGGGGGCTGGCGCGTGCTTGCCGAATCGGTGCATATTCTTCTCGAGGGGGTGCCGAAGGGCATTTCGCTGTCCGAGGTGGAGCGGGAGCTCACCGCCATCCCGGCCATTCAGAACGTGCACGAGCTGCACGTCTGGTCCATCTGCTCCAACATTTATGCCCTGAGCACCCACGCCCTGGTGCAGGACCAGAAGGTGAACCAGGTCGAGGCGATCCTGAGCGAGGCGCGGGATCTGCTCAAAAACAAATTCAACATCACCCATTCCACCATCCAGTTCGAATCGAGCCCCTGCCAGGAAAACGGCTGCAACATGGAGCACTGAGGCCGGGGCGCACGCGATAGAGGGAACTTGAATGGAACTGCAATTTCTCGGCACGGGCACCTCGACCGGCGTACCCTCGCTGTGCTGCGATTGCCCGGTGTGCCGCTCGGACGACCCGCTGAACAAGCGCCTGCGCTCGTCGCTCATGGTGATCGAGGGCGAACACCACACCCTCATCGACACCTCGACCGACCTGCGCCAGCAGTGCCTGGCCCATGGCATCCGCCGCATCGACAGCGTGCTCTACTCGCATCACCACGCCGACCACGTCCACGGCATCGACGAGCTGAGGAGTTTCACCCATTTCAACGGCGTCTCCATCCCCTGCTATGGCAACGCGGCCACCCTCGAGCAGCTCAGGAAAAATTTTTCGTACATCTTCGAAGGCGGTGTTCAGGTGGGCGGCGGCCTGCCGAATTTGGCCCTCCGTGAAACACCAAGGGAGGAGTTCCTGCTGGGCGGCGTGCGCGTCCTGCCACTGGACGTCCACCACGGCAACCTGACGATCCTCGGCTACCGCTTAAACGACGCCGCCTACATCACCGATTGCAGCGGCCTGCCCGAGGAAACCCTCGCCCGCCTTCAAGGCCTCGACCTGTTGGTGCTGAACGCCGTGGGCTTCAAGCCGCACCCCACCCACTTCTGCCTCGACGACGCGCTCCTGGCGGTGGACATCATCCAGCCGCGACGCGCGCTCCTCACCCACATCAACCACAAGTTCGACCACCAGACCGTCTCGCTTGGCCTGCCGGAAAACGTTTCCCTGGCCTACGACGGCCTTTCAGTGAAGTTGTGATTCCCGCCCGGGGCAGGTGGATGCGGTGGGGGGTCAGTCGAGGTCGAAATCGCGCAGGGGCTTTTCCGGGGATTTGTCGACTTTCTTCTGCGATTCCTTGAAAATTTCGTCGAGCAGGCGGCCGCGCTCCTTATGGGTTTCGCTGTGCTTCTTGAACAGAGACTCGGTTTCCTGGCGCTTCTGGTCGAGGCCCTTGACCATGTCCGAAAGCGACGGCTTGGGCTTTTCCTTCTTTTCGTGCCAGAGGACCTCGCCGGTCTTGACGTCCACGGTGAGCATGGCCTCGCAGCAGGGGCAGGAGACATCGATCTTTTTTGAACTCATGGGCCGTTCCTCGCTGTATTCTAATTCGCCCCCGCGCCGGGAGGTTCTTAGATTATAGCAAATCCTTTAGCGCCACTCAAAAACCGCGCCTCGGCCCCCTTGCGGAGCGGGAAGGATTCCCGAATTCCCGCCGAAATGCTAAGATACCCTTTCCACCAACCAAGAAGGGAACAAGATGGCGGGCTATTTCATAACAGGCACCGATACCGGCGTCGGCAAGACGGTGGCCACCGCCACCCTCGCCCTGTTGTATAGGCGCGCGGGCGTGAATGCCGGGGTGATGAAGCCGGTGGAAACCGGCGTCGACCCGTTGTGCGATTCGAGCGCCGCCTCCGACGCCCGCTATCTCATGGAGGTGGCAAAAACCAGTGACGCACTTGAAGAGGTTTCCCCGTACCGCTT
>QJWD01000312.1 GCA_003235465.1 Nitrospirota bacterium
TTTTCGAGCCATGCTGACCATATCCATTCTGCTATTTTCCTGCGCGTTTTTTTATTTCGTCGGCTACCGCATGTACGCCGGGCGGCTCGACCGCGAGGTCATCCAGCCCGACGCCGGGCGCGAAACCCCGGCGGTGGGGCAGAACGACGGCGTCGATTTCGTACCCAGCAAGCCGCTGGTGCTGTTCGGCCACAACTTCGCCTCCATCGCCGGCGCGGGGCCGATCATCGGGCCGATCATCGCCATGCACCATTTCGGCTGGGCGCTCACCCTCGCCTGGGTGCTGATCGGCAACGTGTTCATCGGCGCGGTGCACGATTATCTGACGCTGATGGTTTCGGTGCGGCACCGTGGGAGTTCCATCGCCGACATTGCCGAGGGCACCATGGGCGGCCGCGCCAAGTCGGTGTTCGCCATCTTCCTGGTGCTCGCCATGCTGCTGGTGATCGCGGTGTTCGGCGTGGTGGCGGCGAAAACCCTCATCGCCCAACCGGAGATGGTGTTCCCCACCTTCGCCATCATCCCGGTGTCGGTGATCCTCGGCTGGTTCGTCTACAAGAAGAACAGCAACCTGGTGCTGTCGTCGGCTATCGCGGTGGCCGCCGTCATCCTTTCCATCTACATTGGCTTCAAGCTGCCGATCCCGCTGCCCGAGGAAGGGCTCCTCGGATTTTCGCCGCTCCTATTCTGGTTCGTCATGCTGATGATTTACGCGGCGGCGGCCTCGGTGCTGCCGGTGCACGTGCTCCTGCAGCCGCGCGATTACCTGTCCACCTATATCCTGTTCGGGTCGATGTCTCTCGGCATGCTCGGCCTGTTGTGGGTGCATCCCGAAATCAACACGCCTGCCTACCGTGGCCTCGTCTCGAATGAGCAGGGGCCGGTGTGGCCGATGCTGTTCGTGCTCGTCGCCTGCGGCGCGGTGTCCGGCTTTCATTCGCTGGTGGCCGGCGGCACCACCTCGAAGCAGCTTGCAAGCGAGGCGCACGGCAAGCCCATCAGCTACGGCGGCATGCTCACCGAGGGCGTGGTGGCGGTGGTCACCGTGCTTCTGGTGGGATGCGGCCTGTACTGGGTCGCGCCTGCGGGCGGCGGGGTCGACATGGCCACCCTCGGCTTTCGCGAGACGCTAAGGAGCGGCGGCTGGATTCTCGCCTTCGGCAACGGCTTCGGCAACGTGGTGCACCAGATGCTGCCGGTTTTGAGCTTCACCTTCGCTTCGATGATCGCGGTGCTCGCGCTCAACACCTTCGTGCTCACCACGCTGGATACGGCGGTGCGCATCACCCGCTTCATCGTTCAGGAATCGCTCGGCCGCAGGGTTCCGTTTTTCGAAAACAAATACTGGGTCACCGGCTGCATCATGGTTCTCGCCTACCTCATCGGGGCGACGGAGGGCTGGCAGAAAATCTGGCCGATCTTCGGCGCCACCAACCAGCTCATCGCCGCGGTGGCGTTGATGGTGGTTTCCACCTACCTGATGGCGAAGGACAAGCCGACGCACTTCACGCTGGCGCCGGCGCTGTTCATGATCGTCACCACCATCGGCGCGCTCAGCTGGCAGGCCTACCGCTTTTTTTCGGCGAGGGAGCCGAATGTGTTCCTCGGGGTGACGGCGCTCGTCCTCATCGCGCTTGCGCTGTTTGTCGCCAGCGAGGGCCTGAAGGCGCTGCGCCTCGGCCGAGCGCGCCTCACGCCGGCGCCGTCGGAGACCTAGCCGGCTGCTGTTAATGCGGGCGCCGGTTGGTTTTTTGCCGGCAATTGGTTTATCATAAGCGCACCCCTTTAACCCGCCCGGGGTAGGTTGCCGGGCTTTATCGACGTTGTTTGCCATGAAACTGAGCGAGATCCTCGCCGCCCGCGAACGGGCGAAGGAAAAGACGATTGAGAAGGTGGCCCCGGCCGCGGCCCGGCCGACGGCGCAGGCGACGGCCATCAAGGTGGTGCGCACGCGCGAGACGCCCAACCCCGACGCCAAGCAGTTCGTGCTGAATGCCCAGATCCTCGACCGTGGCAACCGTTCCTACGCCTCGGCCAAGGAGGCGTCGGGCGATGCGCTCGGGCAGGCGCTGTTCGGTGTCCCGGGCGTCGCCAACGTGTTCATCATGGAAAATTTCGTCACCGTCACCAAGGACGGGGACAGCGGCTGGAACCTGCTTCTCGACCGCGTCTGGCAGACCATCGAAAAAAACGTCAGCGTGTACCCTGTCGCCGATTTTGAGGCGATAGAAGACATCGACGTCCTCAAGTTCCCCTCGCTCCCCAGGGAGGAGAAGCTGAAAGTGGTGGAGATGGTGTTGAACCGCTCCATCCGCGCCAATTTGGCCAAGGACGGCGGCGGCGTCGAGGTCAAGGGCATCGACGGCAACGTGGTGCTCATCCAGTACCACGGGGCCTGCGGCAGCTGCGCCACCTCCTCCACCGGGACGCTGCAGTACATTCAGGGCCAGCTCAAGCAGCAGATCCATAAGGACATCGAAGTCAAATCCGTTTGATCCGGCATCCCGCTTCCCCCTCATGCCTTTCCCCGCCTCGCCACCGCTTCTCCGAACCCCGCGCGCCTGAGTAAAACCCGAAAAAACAGTCGTTTTTCGTTGTAATTCCATTAACAAATTAGATTTCAATGTGTTATGATCGGGGCATCGATCACAACCATTGCGTGGGTACTTAGGCATGACGAAGGGATGGCGCAGGCTGCTCCTGCTATTGATCCTTGGCGGTGCTGTAATCTGGCTCTATCAGGCGGGCCACCTCGGCCCCTTAGTGGAAAAGCTGACGGCACTTGTCGAGGGCCGGAAAGACGCCGGGCCGAGTGTCGAGGATTATGACTTTCAACCGGTCACGCGCGGCGACATCCGCCAGAAGGTGCTGGCGACGGGCACCGTGACGCTCAAGACCGGCGCCGAGGTGAAAATCGGCGCGCGCATTTCCGGCAAGCTCGA
>QJWD01000263.1 GCA_003235465.1 Nitrospirota bacterium
ATGATGAAAAAAATAGGCATGGTCAGCCTGGGCTGCCCGAAAAATTCGGTGGACAGCGAATTCCTGCTGGGCGACCTCGCCGGCCAGGGGTACGCCATCACGGCGGACAGGGAACAGGCCGAGGTGCTCATCGTCAACACCTGCGGCTTCATCGAATCGGCCACGCGCGAGTCCATCGACACGATTCTGGAGATGGCCCGCCTGAAAACCGAAGGCCGCCTTGAGCGCCTCATCGTCACCGGCTGCCTGTCCGAACGCTACACCGGTGAGTTGCTTAAGGAAATCCCCGAGATCGACCACCTGCTGGGCGTCCACCAGTATCCGCTGATCAAGGACATTCTCCTGGAGGCGGCGCCGGAGCGGAATTTCGTCGACCGCGAGCCGGAGTATTTCCAGGCCTCCGCGCCGCGCCTGCTCTCGACGCCGTTTTACACCGCCTATCTCAAGATTTCCGAAGGCTGCTCGAACCGTTGCGCCTTCTGCATCATCCCCGCCATGCGCGGGCCGCTTAGGAGCAAGCCCATGGAGGCGCTGCTCGGTGAGGCGGCTGGCCTCGCTGGCCAGGGGGTGCGGGAGCTCAACCTCATCTCCCAGGACACCACCATGTACGGCGTCGACCTGGGTATGAAAAACGGCCTGGCGAAACTGCTCGGCGAGCTAGCCGGGATCGACGGGGTGGATTGGCTGCGCCTGCTCTATTGCTACCCCACCTTCATAAGCCAGGAACTCATCGACACCCTCGCCCGCCTGGACAAGGTGGTGAACTACGTCGACGTGCCCCTGCAGCACATTCATGACGAAATGCTGAAAAAGATGAAACGGCAGGAAACCGAGCGCGGCGTGCGGGGCATGATCGCCCGGCTGCGCCAGGCGGTTCCCGGCGTGGCTCTGCGCACCACCTTCATCACCGGCTTTCCCGGGGAGACCAGCCAGCACTTCAACCACCTGCGCGACTTCATCCGCGAGATCGAATTCGACCACGTCGGCGTGTTCCCCTATTCCGACGAGGAGGGCACCGCCGCGTTCAGCTACACCGGCAAGGTCCCCCGCGATGTTGCCGAAACAAGGCGCGACGAACTCATGCAGATCCAGCAGACCATCTCCTCAAACAAGAACCTGGCCCGCGTGGGCGAGGTGTACCCGGTGCTGGTGGAAGGCCAGGACGGCAAGGAGGGCTACCTGGTGACAGGACGCCTGCCCACCCAGGCGCCGGAGATCGACGGCCAGGTTTTCATCGAAAAAAGCGACGTCGAAGCGGGCGACCTCGTCCCCATGCGCATCACCGCCGCCGCCGGTTACGACCTGATCGCCACGGTGGAGACGCCCGCGGGGCGGGCCCTGCCCTGATGGCTACGGCGAAGCGCCCGGACCCTGATAGTATGACTATGAAACGCATCGGAATTCTGACAGGCGGCGGCGACTGCTCCGGGCTGAACGCCGTCATTCGAGCGGTCACCCGCGCGGCGATTCTCCGGCACGAGGTCACCGTGATCGGCATCGAGGAAGGATACGACGGCCTCATATTCGGCCGCTGCCAGGAACTCACCCTGAACTCGGTGAGGGACATCCTGCCTTTGGGCGGCACCATCCTCGGCACCACGAACCGCGGAAACCCCTTCGATTACCGAGAGTACGACGAAAACGGCAAGATCGTTTCACACGACTATTCCGAGCGGGCCGTCGCAACCTTCAAGGAGCTGGATCTCGACGGGCTGATCGTGGTCGGCGGCGAGGGCACGCTGATCATCGCTCACAAGTTTTATCAGCTCGGCCTGCCGGTGATCTGCATCCCCAAGACCATCGACAACGATCTCGAGGGCACCGACTACACCTTCGGCTTTCAGACCGCCGTGCAGGTGGCCACCGACGCGCTCGACCGCCTGCACACCACGGGCCGCAGCCACCGCCGGGTGATGATTTTGGAGGTGATGGGGCGGAGCGCCGGCTGGATCGCCCTCGAAGCCGGCATCGCCGGCGGGGCTCACATGATCCTCATTCCCGAGATTCCCTACCAGCTCGACCGGGTCCTCGACAAGATCCGCCACCGCGAGGAAAAGGGCTACGACTACAACGTCATCGTCATCGCCGAGGGCGCCGTGGAGGTGGGCGGCCACGAAACCATCCGCGAAGCCGCAAGCGAGACCCTGCAAGGGGTCAACCGCCTGGGCGGCGTCGGCCACGACCTGGCGGCCAAGATCGCAGACGCCATCGACCGCGAGGTGCGCTGCACCGTGCTCGGCCACACCCAGCGCGGCGGCACCCCCAACTGCTTCGACCGGGTGCTCGGCACGCGCCTCGGGGCGATGGCGGTGGAGGCCGCGAGCCAGGGCCTGTTCGGCCACATGGTGGCGCTTAAAACGCCGCACCTCGCCCTGGTTCCCCTCGAGAGGCTGGCGGGCCGGGTGCACCAGGTCCCCGAGGACTGCGAGCTACTCAAGACCGCCGAGGCCATCGGCATCGGCCTCGGCCGCTAGCCCCCCTTCGAGGCGAAAAACCCCTTAAAATGAAGGGGTAAATCCTTGTTTCGCCAAAAGCAATGTGCTAATCTGACCCGTCCAGAGTATTCACCCAGGTAAAACCTATCCCACACGCAGGCGGATCGAGCCGGGGGTGGCCGCAAGGTTCCCGTTTCGAGTCGATGTCTGCGGACGAAAAACCCAGCGAAGGAGCGTCAAATGTCAGAAATCACCATGAAGCAGCTTTTGGAGGCCGGGGTCCATTTTGGTCACCAGACCACCCGATGGAACCCGAAAATGAAAAAGTTCATCTACGGCGCGCGAAACGGCATCCACATCATCGACCTGCAGAAAACCCTGAAGGCGGTGAAACTGGCGCAGACCTATATTCGCGACGCGGCCAGGAACGGCAAGAAGGTGCTTTTCGTCGCCACCAAGAAGCAGGCGCAGGACCTGATCGCCGAGGAAGCCACCCGCTGCGGAATG
>QJWD01000131.1 GCA_003235465.1 Nitrospirota bacterium
AGCTCCATCACCGGGGTTTTCGTGCCGTCGGGGAGGGCCACCTCTTCCAGGTTCTCCACCTCCAGGCCGCCGAGGGAAAGCATATCGCCTAGCGCTTCGGCGGGCATAGGGTCGAAATCGACGTATTCTTTGAGCCAATCCAGTTGAATCCGCATGCAGGGTCCTCGAGGTTCGCGAAAAAACATTCGCGATTATAAGGCAATCGCGGTGGGAAAGCAAAAACCCGGGCGGGCAGGGGCGCTGCGCGGCCTAGCCTATTGAACGCAGCCGGGTTTTCGGCTATAAACGGTTTTCACCCCCCAACCCACAGGCCCATGAAACTCACTGAAGAGTACGTCCTCAACCAGATTCGCAAAAAAACCGCGCGCCCCCTGAAGCTGGCGGAGCTGATGAAAGCGCTGGCCATTACCGAGCCCAGGCGGCGGGAGTTCCGTTCGCTGCTCAAGTCGCTGGTGGCGGAGGGCAGACTCGTCAAGCTGCGCGGCGGCCGATTCGGCATGCCCGACGAGATGAACCTGGTCTCCGGCACCCTCAAATGCCACCCCGGCGGCTTCGGCTTCGTCGTCACCGAGCCGCCCGGCGAAGAGCCGGACATCTACATCGGCAAAACTTGGATGGAGGACGCCATGCACGGAGACCGGGTGACGGTGCGCATCGAGTCCTACCACAAAGGCCCGGACAAGCCCGAGGGCCGCGTGATCCGCGTGCTCAAGCGCAATACGGCGTCGCTGATCGGCACCTACGAACCGTTCAAGCAGGGCGGCTGGGTGGTGCCGCTCGACGAAAAGTACCTACACGACATCTTCATCGTGGCGCGGGACAAGGGCCGCGCCAGGCCCGGCCAAGTGGTGGTGGTGGAGATCGACACCTACCCCACCCGCCGCCAGCCGCCAACAGGCCGGGTGACGGAAGTCCTCGGCGACGCCTCCGATCCGGAAGTGGAGGTGCGCTCCATCCTGCGCAAGCATGGCGTGGCGCGGGATTTTTCGCCCAAGGTCATGAAGGAGGCCCAGCAGGCGGCGGCCAAGCTCGACCGCCTGGAGGAGGAGGGCCGCGTCGATCTTTCCGATGAGCTCACCCTCACCATCGACCCCGAACGGGCCAAGGATTATGACGACGCCGTCTCCATCGAGACTCTCGAAGGCGGCGGCTATCGCCTGGGCGTGCATATCGCCGACGTCAGCCATTTCATCCCCGAGAACTCCGCCCTCGACCGCGAGGCCTTCGAGCGTGGCACCAGCGTCTACTACGCCGACGGCGTCGTGCCGATGCTGCCCTTCCCCTTGTCCAACGAAGCGTGCAGCCTGAAGCCGGGAGTGCGCCGGCTGGCCGTCACCGTGCGTATCGATTTCGATGCGGAGGGCAACGCCCTGCAGTGGCGCTTCTTTCCTTCGATCATCGTCAGCAAGCGCCGCTTAACCTACAACGAAGCATGGACCCTGATGGACAAGGGCGACCCGGAAAAAAGCCATGGCGACGTGCTCCCGGCGCTCCAAACCATGCACCGCCTTAGCCGTATTTTAAGAAAGCGGCGGCTTCGGTCGCTGAGCGTAAATTTCAACCTACCGGAACGCCAGGTCACCCTTGACGGGAAGGGCCGGGTGACACGAATCACCATCGCCGAGCACAACGAAGCGCACGAACTGATCGAGGAATTCATGCTGGCCGCCAACCAGGCCGCGGCGCAGTTCCTGGGCGAAAGGAACGTGCCGCTGATCCACCGCATCCACGAAAAGCCCGATGTGGACAAGCTCGAGCACTTCAACGAGTTCATCTTGTCGTTCGGCCTGCGCCTGCCCTCCACGTCCCACGTCAGCTCGCAGGATTTGCAAGCCCTGCTCCAGAAAGTGGCCCATCGGCCCGAGGAGCGCACCATCAACACACTGATGCTGAGGACGATGAAAAAGGCCCGCTACTCGGTGAAGGACCCCGGCCACTTCGCGCTCGGGTTCAGGCACTACGCGCATTTCACCTCTCCCATCCGCCGCTACCCCGACCTGGTCATCCACCGGCAGGTGAAAGCCTTCCTCAAGAAACGCAAATGTTCGGACCGGATGCGCAAGGCCCTGCTGCCCGGCGCCGAAAAAGCCGCCGAGCAATCCTCGATGAGGGAGGAGCGCGCCCAGGAAATCGAGCGCGAGATCAGCGACCTGCGCGCGGCTCAGTTCATGGCCGACAAGGTCGGGCAAAGCTTCACCGGGCTGATCGTCGGGGTGACGGCTTTCGGGTTTTTCGTCGAGCTTAACGAGGCTTTCGTCGAGGGCCTGGTGAGAATCTCCAGCCTCACCGACGATTATTACCTGTACCTTGAGGCCGAGCACCGGCTGGTGGGGCAGCGCCGCCACCGTATTTTCAAGATCGGCGACCGGGTGGAGGTCAAAGTCACCGAGGTGGACATCGGCCGCCGTCAAATCGGCTTCACCTGGCTGAAGACCCTGTAACCGTGCCGCCCATCGCCCCCTTCTTCCTCGCCTTCCTCGCGGGCCTGCTTGCCGCGTTGCCCGAATCGCGGGGCTTTCTTTTTCCGTGGGCGCTGCCGGCGGCGCTGGCGCTGGCCGGCCTGGGGCTGTCCCTCCGTCTCAAGCCCGCGGCGCGGGCGGGCGTCCTCCTCTTCCTTCTCCTCGAGGCCCTGTTGCCCGGAATGCAGGACAGCCAGCTGCCGGCGAATCATATTCTCCAGCACCTGGACGACGGCCCCGCGCCTAAGTCGAAGGCAAGCTGTTCGAGCCGCCTAGCGTGTTTACCGACCGCGTGCGCTTCACCGTCGAGTTCACCCGGCTGGATTACGGCGAGGGGGCCAGGCTGTCACCGGCCACGGCCGCATCACGCTGTATCTCCTCCACACGCCTCCCGAAACCGTCCGCCAACTGGCGCAAACCGCCCTGCCGGGAGCCGGCGAGCGGGTGCGCTTCGAGAAGCTGCGTTT
>QJWD01000295.1 GCA_003235465.1 Nitrospirota bacterium
TGAGCAGGAGATTGCCTCGTCGGGCGAATCGATTCTCGATCGGGTGGTGACCGGCGACGGGCATTTCGCCACCGTTTGCCAGGGGATGGAACGCCTCAAAAACGATGAGGCGACGCACCGCGAGCGGCCCGAGGCCTGGGCGGCGCGTTACGGCGACCTGCAGCACGAGTTCGAACGGCTGGGCGGCTACGAGCGCGAGCCGCGCGCTAAATCCATCCTCACCGGCCTTGGATTCAAGCCGGGTCAGTGGCAAAAGCCCCTAGAAGAATTCTCCGGCGGCTGGCGGATGCGGGTGGAGCTCGCCCGCCTTTTGCTGAAAAAGCCCGATGTGCTCTTGCTCGACGAGCCCACCAACCACCTCGACCTCAAATCGGTGGTATGGCTTGAAGCGTTTCTCAAATCCTACGAGGGCGGCCTGTTGCTCATTTCGCATGACCGGCGCTTCCTGAACAACATTGTTTCACGCATCGCCGAGCTCGACCGCGGAGCGCTCACCACTTATACTGGCGATTACGATGCCTTCGAGAAACAGAAAGAGGAACGCGAGCTGCAGCGTGCGGCGGAGGCCAAAAACCAGCAGCGCCGCATCGACGAGGTGGAGCGTTTCATCGAGCGCTTTCGCGCCAAGAACACCAAGGCGACGCAGGTGCAAAGCCGCATCAAGATGCTCGACAAGATGGAGCGGGTTGAAACCGCGACGCGGTCGAAATCGGTGCATTTTCGTTTCCCGCAGCCCGCGCGCACCGGCCGCATGGTGATCGAACTTGCCGGGGTCGACAAGAGTTATGGACCGGTGACAGTGTACAGGGATTTTTCCGTGCGGCTTGAGCGCGGTTGGAAGGTGGCGCTGGTGGGCGAGAACGGCGCCGGCAAATCCACCCTGCTAAAGTTAATGGCGGGCACCCTCGCGGCCGACCGGGGTGAAGTCCGTTTGGGGGCCAATGTCACCCGCGCCTATTATGCCCAGCATCATTCCGAATCGCTGAACCCGGCCCACAACGTTTTCGAATCGCTGGACGAAGTGGCGGGCCATCTGTTGCGCACCGCGAAGCACAACATCCTCGGCGCGTTCCTGTTCTCAGGCGACGACGTGACGAAGAAGGTTTCGGTGTTGTCCGGCGGCGAGCGCTCGCGCCTCGCACTCGCTCGCATGCTCGCCTCGCCCGCTTCGCTCCTGTTGCTCGACGAGCCCACCAACCACCTCGACATGCGCACCGCCGAATTCCTCGCCGCCGCGCTGGCCGATTACGAGGGGTCGCTGTGCACCATTTCCCACGACCGTTATTTTCTCGACAACATCATCAATCGCGTGTGGGAAGTGCAGGGTGGACGGCTCGTCGAATACCTGGGCAACTACAGCGAGTACGAAGAGGCGAAGGCGAAGGAAGCCGCCGCGCTGGCCGCCCCCGCCGCCAACCCGGACAAGGGTGCTCAGGCGAAGGAGGAGCGCGAGCGCAAGCGGCGCGAAGCGCAGGAGCGTAACGAGAGGCACAGGAAACTCAAACCACTCAAGCAGGAGCTGGAAAAAGTGGAAACCGCCCTGGAGCGGGTGATGGAGGACAAGGCCGCCTGCGAAATGGAGCTGGCCGATCCCTCGATTCATCAGGCGGGAGAAAAGACCCGCCTGTTAAAGACCCTGGAGAGGCAGAAACAACTGGCGGACGAGGAGAACCGGCTGATCGGCGAATGGGACCGGCTTTCTTTGTCCATCGACGCGTATTCCAGCCAGGAGGCCTGAAGCGATGGCGGCGCACTGTCTTGCGGCATGCCGAACCTTGTTCATGAGTCGTTTGTTTGCGGCCCTCGCCGCGTCGTGGGTTATTCTGGCCGCCGCGCAGGAGGTGTGCGGCGAGACAAAAAAATATAACCGCCTGCAGCACGAAAAAAGCCCCTACCTGCTGCAGCACGCGGGCAATCCGGTGCATTGGTACCCCTGGGGAGAAGCCGCGTTCCGCGACGCCGTGGCCGAGGGCAAGCCGATCTTCCTCAGCATCGGTTACTCCACCTGCCACTGGTGCCACGTCATGGAGCAGGAATCGTTCGAGAACGAGACCGTCGCCAAGCTATTGAATAAGGGATTCATCAGCATCAAGGTGGACCGCGAGGAACTGCCCGCCGTCGACCAGTTGTATATGAGCGTGGTGCAGGCGATGACCGGCCGCGGCGGCTGGCCCATGACCGTGGTGATGACGCCCGAGCGCGTGCCGTTTTTCGGCGGTACCTACTTTCCCTCCGATGAACTGAAGCGGCTGCTGACCGCCCTGAGCGAGGGTTGGGAGAAGGAACCCGAAAAGATCGCCGCCACCGGACGGCGGGTGATGGCGTATCTGCAGGCCAGCGAACCACCGCCGGCCGGGTCTCCGGTTCTCGACGAGTCAATTCTTAAAAAATTTTACCGCACCCTGAGCGCCCGTTTTGATAGGGTTCACGGCGGCTTCGGGGTTCACCGCAAGTTTCCGCCGGCGACCGAGCTTCGAGCGCTGCTTCGCATCGCCCGGCGCACCGGCGACGCCAGCGCGCGGGCCATGGTGGAGACGACGCTTGCGGCCATGGCGCGCGGCGGCCTGCACGACCAGATCGGCGGCGGATTCCACCGCTACGCCACCGACCGCGCCTGGCGCGTGCCGCATTTTGAGAAGATGCTTTACACGCAGGCGCTTCTGGCGATGGTGTATCTGGAGGCGGCGCAGGCGACAGGCAAGACCCTCTACCGGCAGGTGGCCTCCGGCGTGCTCGATTATGTCCTGGAAAACCTCACCTCGCCCGAAGGGGGGTTCTATTCCGCCGAGGATGCCGACAGCGAGGGCGAGGAAGGCGCGTTCTACGTCTGGACCTACGAGGAATTGCAACACACCCTGAGCGCCCGTTTTGATAGGGTTCACGGCGGCTTCGGGGTTCACCGCAAGTTTCCGCCGGCGACCGAGC
>QJWD01000118.1 GCA_003235465.1 Nitrospirota bacterium
GCAGGAGCGCGTCCTTGAGCAGCACGGTCATGGCTCCCGTGGCTGTGAGTTGGCCCGCGGTGACCGGTTCTCCCGAGCGGGTGAAGGCAACAAGAATGCGGCCGAGGCGGGCCTTCAGGTCGCTGTGATTTTCAGCGAGGCACAGGATGGCCATGATTTCCGACGCCGCAGTGATGTCGAATCCGGTTTCCCTGGGCACCCCCTGCAGGACGCCACCCAGGCCGATGACGATGTCTCTCAGGGCGCGGTCGTTCATGTCGAGCACGCGCTTCCAGGTGATGCGGCGCGGGTCGATGTCCGGCCCGGTCCGGTGGTAAATGCGATTGTCGAGCAGCGCGGCGAGCAGGTTGTGCGCCGCGGTAATGGCGTGAAAATCGCCAGTGAAGTGGAGGTTGATCTCCTCGGCCGGGACGATCTGACTCTTGCCGCCGCCGGTGGCGCCGCCTTTCATGCCGAGGCACGGGCCGAGCGACGGCTCGCGCAGCGCGAGGCAAACGGATTGGCCCAATCGAGCGAGTCCCTGCCCGAGGCCGATGGTGGTGGTGGTCTTGCCCTCGCCGGCGAGGGTGGGGGTGATGGCCGAAACGAGGACCAGGCGGCCGCGCGGCGGATATTTTTCCAGCACGTCGAGCCGCACCTTCGCCTTGGTGTCGCCGTAGGGGATAATGTCGCCTGCCGCAAGACCCAGTCCGCCCGCCACTTCGGCGATGGGCCTGCCGCTCTTAATGGAGTCTGGCGATGGATGCATGGTTCAAAGGTCTATTTCAGGTTGTGATTGAAACCGGCCCAATGTATCACAATTCGGCGCCATCAGCCGGGGTAAATCTGCGTTCCCGAGTTTTCCTCCACTGCATCGTCCAGCTCGTCGAGATGGGCGATCACCGCCCGTTGGCCGCCGCGCGCCAGGAAATCGACGGCGGCTTCCACCTTGGGCCTCATGCTGCCTTCGAGGAAGTGTCCGTCATTCAGCCAGCCCTGCATCTCGGTTCCGCTTGCGCGGCGGATCAGGTGAGGCTGCTTGCTCTGGTAATTCAGGAACGCACCCTTCACCGTGGTCAGAATGACGAAGGTGTCGATGCCGATTTCGCTGGCAAGCAGCGCCGAGGTGCGGTCCTTGTCGATCACCGCCTCGATGCCCTCGAGCCGTCCCCAGGTGGTCCGGCGGACGGGAATGCCGCCGCCGCCCGCGCCGATGGCGATGAATCCGAGATCGAGGATGTCATGAAAAATCTGCTTCTCGACGATCATCAGCGGGCGGGGGGAGGGGACCACGCGGCGAAAGCCGCGGCCCGCGTCTTCCTTGAGGGTCCAGCCGCGCTCGGTGGTGAGGCGCTTTGCTTCTTCCTTGTCATAAAAGACGCCGATGGGCTTGTCCGGCTTGTTGAACGCGGGGTCGGCCGGGTCGACCACGACTTGCGTGATGATGGTAAACGCCCGCGTGGCAAGGCTCCGCTCCGAAAGGATGCTATCGAAAACATTTTGCAGAATGTAGCCGATGCGCCCTTGGCTGTCGGCGACACAGACATCGAGCGTGACCTGGCGGGGAAATTCGTCGCGGGTGAGCTCTTGCTGCAGGAAGATGCGCCCCACCTGCGGGCCGTTGCCGTGGGTGAGGATGATTCGATCGTAGCCCTGTTCCACCAGATCGGCGACTTTTTCCATGGAACGCCGGGCGATGAGAAACTCCTCTTTCTGGTGCGGGTGAGCGCGGTCCCGCGGAATGAGGGCATTGCCGCCGAAGGCGATTAGCAGGCTGGGGTATCGTTTCATGGATACGCTTCAGCCCTCCCGGGGCGACACGGCGAAAGGCTTGAGCACCGTTTCCAGATTGGGAAGGCCGATTTCCTGCAGTTCGTATTTCACCCTGAGCGTGGGTTTGCCGATGTCGAGGACGCGGCCGAGGTCCACCGGTGTGGCGACAATCACGAGGTCGCACTCCGCCGCGTCGATGGTGGCGGCCAGGTCGCGCATTTGCTCCTGGCCGTAGCCCATGGCGGGAAGCACAGGGCCGATGGACGGGTAGCGCTTGAAGGTTTCCTTGAGGCTGTCCTTAAGCCAGGGCCGCGGATCGACGATTTCGCGGGCACCGAAGCGGCGTGCGGCGACCACGCCGGCGCCATAGCGCATTTCTCCGTGAGTGAGCGTCGGGCCGTCTTCGATCACGAGCACCCGTCGGCCGGCCACCGCTTCCGAGCCGGCGACGAACAGGGGGCTTGCCGCCTCGATGATCGTCGCCGACGGGTTGAATCGGGTGATATTGCTGCGCACCTGTCGGATGCCTTCGTAGTCCGCCGTGTCCACCTTGTTGATGATGGCCACGTGGGCGCGCCTCAGGTTCACCTCGCCGGGAAAGTAGGTGAGTTCATGGCCGGGCCGGTGCGGATCGGTCACCACGATTTCCAGATCGGCCCGGAAAAACGGCATGTCGTTGTTGCCCCCGTCCCAGAGGATGATGTCGGCTTCCTTTTCCGCCTCCTCGAGAATTGCTTGGTAGTCCACCCCGGCGAACACGACGCCGCCCAATTCGAGGTAGGGTTCGTATTCTTCCATCTCCTCCAGAGTGCAGTCGTGGCGCTTCAGGTCGTCAAGGGTCTGAAAACGCTGAACCGCCTGTTTTTCGAGGTTGCCATAGGGCATGGCGTGACGTACGGCGACCACCGCGTGGCCCCATTCCTTGAGCAGGCTCATGACCTTGCGCGAGGTCTGCGACTTGCCGCAGCCGGTGCGCGTGGCGCAGATTGAAATCACTTTGCGGCGGGAATGGAGCTGGGTGGCGTGCGGCCCCATCAGGCGGAATTCCGCGCCCGCGGCGAGAACGGCCGGGAATCATTTAGAGTGATGCTCCAATCTGTGGGGTCAGACCTGGATCACATCCTACATGTCAATATATTCCTCAAGAACATGCGTGATTTTGAAGAAATGA
>QJWD01000239.1 GCA_003235465.1 Nitrospirota bacterium
ATTTCAGCACGGGGCCGGGTCCTCGCTAGTTAAGCCTTTATTTACAATGGGTTCTACAAGGAAAGCCGGTTTCATGATAGCACATTCCATTGGACACGGCAATAACCGCCCCCTATAATAAGCGCCTGAATCGCGCATGCTGCCCTCCCCCGCCGCCCCGCTTCGGCCGGGCAAAGGGGGTCTCTTTCCGAAACCATGACAAAACCCCAAACGCTCTATCTCATCGACGGTTCGTCGTACATCTTCCGGGCCTTTTACGCCATCCGGCAGAACCTGTCCACCTCAGCCGGCCTGCCCACCAACGCGCTCTACGGCTTCACCAACATGCTGCAGAAGGTGGTGCGCGAGGAAAAGCCGGATTACCTCGCGGTGGTGTTCGACAGCAAGGAAAAGACCTTCCGGCACGATATGTACGAGGAGTACAAGGCGCACCGCGAGGTGCCGCCGGAAGACCTGGCGAAACAGTTCCCCTACTTCGAGCCCCTGGTCCGCGCCTACAACATCGCCACCCTCAGGCAGCCCGGTTTCGAGGCCGACGACATCATCGGCACCCTGGCGCTGAAAGGGGCCGAAAAGGGTCTGGACGTCGTCATCGTCAGCGGCGACAAGGATATGATGCAGCTCATCGGCCCCCGGGTGCGCATGCTCGACACCATGAAGGACAAGACCTACCGGGAGAAAGACGTCGAGGAGAAATTCGGCGTCGGCCCGGAGCGCGTCACCGACCTCATGGGCCTCATGGGCGACTCGAGCGACAACATCCCCGGCGTCAAGGGCGTCGGGCCGAAGACGGCGAGCGAACTGATCCAGAAATTCCATTCCATCGAGGAGTTGTACCGCCGCCTGGACGAGGTGGACAAGAAAAAGCTCAAGGAAAAACTCGAGGCCGAGAAGGACAACGCCGAACTCAGCAAGAAACTGGTCACCATCGACACCGCCGTCGCCCTGCCCTGCTCGCTGACCGACCTCAAGATGAAAGAGCCGGACAGCGCCGCGCTCGCCGACATCTTCGGCGAACTCGAGTTCACCTCGCTCATCCCGAAAGGCCAGGACAAAACCCCGGAACCGGAGCGGGCCTACGAAACCATCCTAGACGAAGCGCGTTTCGAGGCGCTCATCGGCGAGCTGGAGGCGGCGGGGGAATTCGCCCTCGATCTGGAAACCACCAGCCTGAACCCCGTCGCGGCTTTGGCGGTGGGCATCTCGTTTTCGCACCAGGCCGGAAAGGCGTGTTATCTGCCGGTGGGCCATCGTTACCTCGGCGTGCCGGAGCAGCTCGACCGCAAGAAGGTGTTCAAGCGCCTGAAACCGCTCCTCGAGAACGCCGGCATCGGAAAAATCGGCCACAACATCAAGTACGATCTGATCGTCCTCATGGGCGAAGGGGTGCATTTGAAGGGCATCGTCTTCGACACGATGATCGCCTCCTACCTGCTCGACCCGTCCCGCCGGGGCCACAACATGGACGACCTGGCGCGCGACCTGCTCGGCCACAAGACGCTCACCTACAAGGAGGTGGTGGGCACGGCGTCGAAGGAGATCGGCTTCGACGAGGTGGACATCGAACGCGCCACCGAATACGCCGCCGAGGATTCCGACGTCACCTTCCGCCTCGCCGAGGCGCTCCGCCCGAAACTCAAGGACGAAACCCGCGAGCTGTACGAGGACATCGAAATGCCGCTCATGGAGGTGCTGGCGGAGATGGAGATGAACGGCGTGCTGATCGACACCGATCACCTGAAGTCGCTCTCGAGGACCCTGGAAAGGGACATGAAAAAGCACGAAAAGGAGATCTTCGAGTGCGCGGGCGAGGAGTTCAACATCAATTCGCCGAAGCAGCTCGCCGTCATCCTGTTCGAAAAGCTCAAGCTGCCGGTGAAGAAAAAAACCAAGACCGGGTATTCCACCGACGTGTCGGTGCTGGAGGAATTGGCGCTCGAACACGCGCTTCCCGATATGATCCTCTCCTACCGCCAGCTCGGCAAGCTGAAGTCGACCTATGTGGACGCGCTGCCGCTTGAGATCTGCAAGAAGACGGGGCGCGTGCACACCTCATTCAACCAGACGGTGGCGGCGACGGGGCGGCTCTCGAGCAGCGACCCGAACCTGCAGAACATCCCCATCCGCTCGCCGCTCGGCAAGGAAATCCGCCGCGCCTTCATCGCCGAAGGTTCGGGCCGACTGCTCGCCGCCGACTATTCGCAGATCGAACTTCGCATCCTCGCCCACCTCTCGGGCGACGAGGCGCTCTCGGCCGCCTTCAAGAAAGGCGAGGACATCCACTCGCGCACGGCGGCCGAAATCTTCGGCACGTCCATCGACCGGGTGGACGAAAGCGCGCGCCGCATGGCGAAGGCGGTCAACTTCGGCATCGTTTATGGATTGAGCGTGTTCGGCCTGTCGCGCCAGCTCAAGATCCCGCCGCGCGAGGCCAAGGAATTCATCGACCAGTATTTCACCCTCTACCGGCGCGTGAAAACCTTCATGGAGGACACGGTGGAAAAGGCGCGCAGGCTAGGGTACACCACCACCCTGATGAACCGCCGCCGCTACCTGCCGGATCTTACGAGCAAGAACAGGCAGGTGCGCGAGGCGGCGGAGCGCGTGGCCATCAACTCCCCGATTCAGGGCAGCGCCGCCGACCTCATCAAGGTGGCGATGATCCGGCTATCCGGGGAGCTGAAAAAGAAAAAGCTCGCCTCCAAGATGATCCTGCAGGTGCACGACGAGCTGGTGTTCGAATGCCCGCAAAAGGAAAAGAAGGTGATGCACGAGCTGGTGAAAAAACAGATGGAGGGCGTCTACGATTTCAACGTCCCGCTTCTCGTCCACCTCGGCTGGGGGGCGAACTGGAACGAAGCCGCGCACTGACTCAAACCTCCGGGCGGCGGAGGCGGTGCCGGGGATTTTTGCACAGGAGACC